>JBKCFX010000273.1:0-1829 GCA_046303595.1 Bacteroidia bacterium | reverse complement strand
CAAATCAAACTGATTTATTCATTAAATGCCATGGGCAATGGATTTGCTGCTCCAGA
The DNA here is from genome assembly GCA_046303595.1 of Bacteroidia bacterium. Taxonomy (GTDB): domain Bacteria; phylum Bacteroidota; class Bacteroidia; order M30B66; family M30B66; genus CAMCXT01. The sequence continues at coordinate 1,773 of JBKCFX010000273.1, read as the reverse complement.
TTTGTCGGCATTCGAATTACTGATGGGGCCGCAGCAGATGTTTGGCAGTCAGAACATCAACGGCAAGTTTTCGCAAACACTCTCTTACACGTATTATATAGCCGGAAAAAAGCCCGGCAAATTCACCATTGGGCCGGCGAGCATTCGCGTTGGCAATGGGGTGATGAAAAGCAACAGCGTCGAAATTGAGATTACCAAAGGTGCGGCGCCTTCGGCCGGAAATCAACAGCAGAAGCAGCAAAATAAGTCAGCCTCTTCGCAGCCCGGAAATGGAAACGATTTGTATGTGAAAGCCATCGTTTCGAAAGCTTCGGGTGTGGTTGGCGACCAGTTTCTAGTTACGTATAAACTGTACTCGCGCTATTCGCAATTGAATTACGAATTGATTAAGGCACCAACATTTAATGGCTTTTATACCGAAGACATTGCGTTGGCGAATAAGCCCAATGGTGAGCAGGAAAATATAAACGGGCAAACATACCTCACGGCCGAAATCAAGAAAGTACTTGTTTTTCCGCAAAAAAGCGGAAAGCTCGAAATTCCATCTATTGAGTTGAACTGTGTTGTTCGTCAGCGCGTGCAGGCACAAAGTATTTGGGAGCAAATGATGGGTGGCGGCTACCGCGATGCAGAGGTGAAGATTAAAAGTCCGGCCGTAGCTTTGGATGTTAAAGCACACGATGCCGCCGGGAAACCTGCAGATTTCAATGGTGCTGTTGGAAAGCTCGACGTGGAAACAAGTCTCGATCGTGCTGCAGTGAAAGCCGGCGAGGCGGTAAACCTGCGCATTAAAATTTCGGGCAGGGGCAATCTCAAACTCATCGATCCGCCTGTTCTTAATCTGCCTGCCGAGTTGGAAGTTTACGATCCGCAAGTGAAAGACAACATCAGCGTTTCGAGTGCAGGAATGAATGGTACACGTACATTCGAGTACTTAATTATTCCCCGTGCGGGCGGCGATTATAATCTGGGACCTTTGTCCTTTTCGTGGTACGATCCCGAAGCCAGGCAATACAAATCAGAAGCTGTTCAATCTTTGTTGTTGAAAGTTGAGAAGGGAAGTGGCGATCCGATTGTTGTGAACCGCAACCGAGCATCAACGGCTGGAAGTCCTAAAACGATTAGCGAAGACATTCGCTTTATTCACACCGCCGAAACCGAATTGTCGGCTCAGGAGCCCGAACTCTTTTTCCTTTCGATGCCCTTCTGGAGCATCACTGCGCTTTCGCCTTTGGCTTTTATTGCCTTTATTTTGGTTCGTAGGCGCGATTTAAACCGTCGGCAGAATGTTGGCTTGTATCGCATGAAAGAAGCCGGCAGCATGGCGTCGAAACGATTGAAAAAAGCTTCCGAATTGCTGGCATCGCGCAATAAAGATGCATTCTACGAAGAGGTTTACCGCGCACTGTTTGGGTATTTCTCCGACAAACTTAAATTGCCAATGGCCGAGTTGAACAGAACGCAAATTCAGCACATGCTTGAACAAAAGTTGACCAATGAAGCCTTGATTCAAAAAGTGCTTACAACGCTCGACGCCTGCGAATTTGCGCGATTTGCTCCCGGAGCATCCGAAAGTATGAACGAGGTTTATGAGCAGGCAGCTTCAATAATTCGTGAACTCGAACAAACCCTCAAGTCATGAAAAAGTTTCTGCCATTTACGTTCGCCATCCTGCTGAATATCGCGCTTCAGGCTCTTTCGCCCGAGGCAAAGTATAACGATGCGCACACGGCCTTTAAAAAGAACGATTTTCAGAAAGCAGCGAATTTATAT
>JBKCFX010000272.1:0-3381 GCA_046303595.1 Bacteroidia bacterium | reverse complement strand
ATTACGCCCAGCAGCACAACCCAGGAAAGAACCTCACCACCCCAGTTCTTGCGGCTGGTATAATTTGGACGAACTTTTAGTGCAGGGTCGAGGTCTTTCTGAGCAGTCTCAATCTGCTTGTTCATATCATCGATCGAACCGATTGTGTAGAAATAATGTGGACCCTTGTCGATTGAAACCGAAACCGACGGCGATTTAAGGTCGCGGTATTCGGGACTTGATAATTTTTCTTTACGGATGGTAAGCTCTGCAAATTCGCGGTTTACCACGATTATTTCCTTTACGTCGCCTTTTTCGAGCAGTTGAACAAATCGATCACTACTTATTTCACGGGTTCCGGAACCCGAATTGTAAAAATAGCTGCCAACAAAGAGTAGCATCACTACAATCCAGATCCAGTAGAAATTATTTCCGCCTGTATTTTTGTTGCGCGATGGGGTAGGGAAGAGCTTCTTTCCTTTTTTCTCGCTTTTGGGTTCTTCTTGCTGATTGTTCATTCGTTTTAAGATACGTTGTACGATGCCTTTAAATTATGCATGTTCGGGTGAAACGGTTGTGACTATGGCATCGGCCCACAAACGTTCAAGTTTATAAAAATCGCGTACGGGAGTCTGAAATACATGCACTACAACGTCTGCGTAATCGATTAAAATCCATTCACGGTTCTCAAATCCTTCACTTTTCCAGGGCGAAATCCCGGTGTTCTCCTTTACTTCATGTTCAACCGAATAGGCAATTGCATCTACCTGCGTTCCGGAGTCGGCATTGCAAATAACAAAGTAATCGCTAACGGCGTGACCAATATTTCGGAGATCAAAAATCTGGATGTTTTGTCCTTTTTTTTCTTCAATTCCATGCACGATCGAATCGAGCATAACTTTCGTTGGATCGGTTTGGGCTGATTTTTTATTTTTTTTCATTCGCCTGTTGCGGAAATTTGTCGCGCAAATTTAGTATTTCTGCCGCTGTGAAAACGCTATTTATTGGAAGAAATCGGATTCGGCTCGACGGCGTCGACTCAACCAACAACTATGCCGCTGAATTGCTGCGTCAGGTTGGCACTTCAGAAGGAACACTGATTACATCAACTTACCAGACTGCCGGTCGCGGACAGCGTTCGAACGCCTGGCAAAGCGAAGCTGGTAAGAATATTTTGTGTACGTATATTCTAAAGCCAACTTGGTTAGGTATTGATCGTCAGTTTGTATTGAACAAAGCAATTGCGCTGGCCGTATTGCATGCAATTGCAGCATTCTGTAAATCATTCGAAATAAAAATAAAATGGCCCAATGATGTTTATATCGGCAATTGCAAGGTGGCAGGAATTCTTGTGGAGAATACCATATTGGGAGGTCAGATTGTCAGTTCGCTGGCAGGAATTGGCCTTAACGTGAATCAGCAAAACATATCGATTGAAGGACGAAACGTTTGTTCAATTGCAGATGTAGTAAAGCACCTTGTTTCACTTGATTCGGTTCAGGATGAGCTCTCGGCGCAGCTAGAGGCGCTATATCTTCGTTTGCGTAATGGCAACGATCGAAGTATTGATGAGGAATTTTCGACGGTATTGTTCAAGCGTGATGAATCATGCACATTCGAAACTGCAAATGGGTTGCGGAGATTCGTTGTGCGTGGTGTTTCTTCGCATGGACAATTGATTGTTGAGGATTCCGAAGGTCACTGTCATCAATTTAATAACGGTGAGGTTCATATGCTTATCTGAGGACCCGAAAATCTATAGAGTTGATTTTTCCTAGACATTCTCATACAAGCATTATTCAAATATTAACATGGATTGTGAATTAAATTCTATTGACACGAAAACAATGATTTTGTAGGAATCCTATCCCCCCTACCCTAAGGGCGAAGCTACGAAATCGCTAGCCGATAGTCGTAATTAAACGTTTATAAACGTTTAAATTGCTTAATTCAATCGATCCAATTCATTGTGCCGGTGGAATTCAAAAAATATACACACCGGAATAATCTATCTAATTTTTTCAGTTGGCTCATGATTCATCTGTCGCCTTGGTTGTTTAAGGCAGAAGCCTCCTCAATAAATTGTAATCCATCTTTATTTAATACTTTCGAACTCGTTTTCTAAAACACATAGCCGGCATGAACGAAACGCTACTCACCAACATCAAATCGCTTTTGCAAATTCGCGATGCCGAAACAGATCTTGTAAAAGGTGCTAAAATGGCCGAATTACCTGCTATCGACAATGCTTGGCTGCATATTGCGGATGGTGAGATTAAGGCCTTCGGCAGCATGGATGTTGTTCCGGAGGCTAGCTGCACGCATTACGATTGCAGTGGGAAATTTGTCCTGCCCGCTTGGTGCGATTCGCATACGCACATTGTTTACGCAGGAAGCCGCGAAAGCGAGTTTGTAGATAAAATTAAAGGACTCAGTTACGAAGAAATTGCCCGGAACGGAGGAGGCATTTTAAATTCAGCTGCGAAGTTGCATAACACATCCGAAGACGATTTATACGAACAGGCACTGAAACGTGCAAACGAGATTATTTCTTTCGGAACCGGGGCTGTTGAAATTAAAAGCGGCTATGGTCTCAACAGGGTAGATGAACTTAAAATGTTGCGCGTAGTGCGTCGCTTGAAAGATACAACACCGCTCACCATAAAAGCCAGTTTCCTTGGCGCGCATGCCTTACCGCAACATTATAAAGCAAACCGAGATGCCTACGTACGCGAAATTACCGACGAAATGTTGCCCGCAGTTGCAGCCGAAGGCTTGGCCGATTATGTCGATGTGTTTTGCGACAAAGGATTTTTCACGGTCGAAGAAACAGCACGTATCCTTGAAAAGGCAGCCAAGTATAATCTCCAACCGAAAATACACGCCAATGAACTCGATTATTCGGGAGGCATTCAGGTTGGCGTTCAATACAAGGCCCTAAGTGTTGATCATCTCGAATATACTGGCCCGGAAGAAATTGAGGTGCTGCTTAACAGTAAAACGATGCCAACGCTCCTTCCATCAACCGCATTTTTCCTCCGACTGAAACAGCCCCCCGCGCGCGAAATGATAGAAGCGGGCTTGCCTGTAGCCCTTGCCAGCGATTACAATCCGGGCTCCTCGCCTTCCGGAAGAATGTCGTTTGTGTTAAGTCTTGCCTGCATCAACCTGCGCATGCTACCCGAGGAAGTTATCAATGCGGCCACGCTGAACGGCGCGTATGCCATGGGCGTAAACCGCGACTTGGGAAGTATATGTGTAGGCAAGAAAGCCAATCTGATTTTGACATCCGAAATACCTTCTCTGGCTTTTATTCCGTATGCTTTTGGCTCTCAGTTAATTGAAAAGGTAATGCTGAATGGCGACTGGATGTAATTCCATGAATTTTTCAAGCAAAAAATA
>JBKCFX010000271.1:0-2033 GCA_046303595.1 Bacteroidia bacterium | reverse complement strand
GCTTTGAAGGTTGTGCATAAGGAAAATGTTAGAAGATTTGCCTTAAATTACTCATTATATGAGTATTGCACAACCTTTACTTATTAATATTTTAAAGAGTTTTCAACCGCGCAACGCGTAAAATGAATCTCTAACTTTCGGAATAGATGGTTATGATGACCTTAATTTGAATTGGTGTGTGTCAACAGTTTAATTTTGTTTATGTTGAAATTGAAGACTGTATCGAATTCTTCGATTCGGCCGATTCCATTTCAATTTATAAATAAGCTTCTACCTTTGCATGCGCAAGCACCCTTTGCATTTGATGCCGTTCTGCATGTTTGAATTTCCTCACCTCGCTTCATTTTTTACGTACGAAAAGAAACTGTATCCTTTGTTCGATAAGGAGAATGACTATGTAAATTCTTTTGGTGCACAACGCATGCTTGACTTTGCCACCGGCCGAGATTGCGCGCGCAATGCCATGCAGGCTTTGGGTGTTGAGCCGCAGGCTGTTTTAATAAATGGTCGCTTGCCTGTATGGCCCGATGGTATTGTGGGCTCTATTAGCCATGGTCGTAAACTTTGCGGTGCCGTTGCCGCACGTTCAAATTGCTATTATTCTGTGGGCATCGATATTGAGGAAGTAGCGCGTTTTCCGGCTTCGCTGTGGAATTCGATCTGTACAGATGCTGAATTGGCCGATCTACAGCAACTGGACCCCGGAATTCGGCAAAATCGTGTCGCACTGCTCTTCGCCATGAAGGAGGCTTTCTACAAGTTTCAGTTCCCAATTACCGCTCAATATTTGGGATTTAAGGATGTAACCGTTCGCGTAGAATCTGAAAGGTGTTTCTTTTCTGTTTCGTCTGAGAAACGACTTCCCAATTTATCATTGCTTGAATTAGAAACCAAACATAAATTGGTCGATGATGCCATAATTTGTCTTGTTTTTTGGCGTAGGCCTCCCGCTCAGTAGCATTTGATGCGCTGTGTTTCTATTGCCATTTTCAAATTATATGAACATTCGGAAAGGCCTATAAATTTCAACGGTAAAATTCGATAATTTGCGGCGTGACTCCTGAAGCAGTTTTTAAAGACCTTAAGGCGAAAAAATTCCATCCCGTATATATTTTTCACGGGGAGGAACCGTATTACAACGATCAACTTGTTCAGTACATTGAAGAGAATATTCTCTCTGTTGATGAAAAGGAATTCAATTTCACTACCTTGTACGGTGCCGATGTTAGTCCGGAGGATGTTCTTGTTGCCGCGCGTAGCTTTCCAATGCTGGCCGATGTGCAGGTAACAATTGTAAAGGAAGCTCAGGCCATGAAGCGCCCGGGGTCGGATGTATTCCAGCGGCTTGTGCCGTATCTCGAAAATCCGAATAAAACAACTATTCTCGTGCTCTTTTTCAGGGGAACTAAAATCGCCAAACGTGCGGTTTCGGGAGGCGACAATAGCGATGAGGAAGAGAAAACGGCGGAAGGAAAGCGTACAGGTAAAAAAAAGATGCGCAGTTTTTACGATGCGGCGAAAGACCATATTTTAGTTGAATCGGCCAAGTTACGGGAGGATAAAATACCGGAATGGGCAGCGCAGTATTTTCAGAAAAAAGGATTTCGCATTCAGGCACGCGCCGCGATTTTATTGGCAGAATCGCTGGGCAATGAACTCGAAAAAGTAGCGGGTGAAGCACAAAAGCTAATGATTAACCATGCACCGGGTTACGAGTTTACAGAGAAGGATGTGGAATTGCTTGTTGGTGTGAGTAAAGAATATAGTTTGTTTGAGTTGCAAAAGGCGCTCTCAACGCGAAACGTGCTTAAAGCCAATCGTATTGCCTATTTTATGGGGCAGCAGGAAAAAGCGTTGCCTATACAAATGGTATTGTCGGGCCTGCTTGGCTATTTTGCCAAAGTTTTGCAATATCACTCGCTGAAGAACAATGTTTCCCACGGAGATATTGCCTCGGCAATGGGCGTTAATCCGTACTTTCTACGCGACTACGAAACAGCAGCACGAAACTTCAATCCGGCAAAGGTTATTAA
>JBKCFX010000270.1:0-3093 GCA_046303595.1 Bacteroidia bacterium | reverse complement strand
GCGTTCAAGCTGCGCGGCATCTTCGAGCGAGTCGTTGCAGTCTTTGAAAATGTTGTACTCGAGCGTGGGACGCGTGCCGGTTTTGTCGTAGAAATACTGCAGCGATGCCGCCATTTCGTGAAGGTTATTACTCTCGTTGATGGGCATAATTTGGCTGCGTTTTTCGTCGTTGGCCGCATGCAGCGAAAGTGCAAGATTGAACTTTACTTCATCGTCGCCCAGTTTGCGAATCATTTTGCCAATGCCCGCTGTTGAAACTGTAATGCGTTGTGGCGACATGCCCAAGCCCTCGGGCGAGGTAATTTTCTGCACGCTCTCCAACACATTTTTGTAATTGAGCAGCGGTTCGCCCATGCCCATGTATACAATGTTGCTTAACGGAATGCCGTACTGAGCTTCGCTTTGTTTGCGAATAATGGCAACCTGATCATAAATCTCGGCTGCATCGAGGTTGCGCAACAATTTCAATTTCCCGGTAGCGCAAAATTTACAGGTTAGCGAGCAACCGGCCTGCGACGAAATACAGGCTGTCATGCGCGATGTTGTTGGAATGAGCACACCTTCAACAACCGGCCCGTCGCAAAGCTTGAACGCGGTTTTAATGGTTCGATCGGAACTCTTCTGCCATTCGGCCACTGTAATTGCGTTGATTTCGAAAGCCTCGCTCATTTCTTCGCGTAAGGCAATGCTCAAATTGCTCATTTCGGCAAACGAGGTAGCCGATTTTTTCCACAACCATTCGTATACCTGCTTTGCCCGAAAAGCGGGATGCTTGCGCTCAGCGAACCATGCTTTCAGCTCTTCAAGTGTAAATTTGCGGATATCGGCTTTCATGGTTTGAGCAAAGATATCGAAAACGACTAACGGGTAGTCGGTTGGATGGTGTTTCTAATGAGCAAAAATTAGCAATTCGATAATTCGCTTTTCAATAATCGAATAACGTTTCATTGAGGCGCCCGGTCTGACTTTCCAAAACAAACTATTGCTCAGGCTTGATGCAGTGATATCATTGAGCATTTACCCAATGCTTGGAAGCGTATTGGGGGAGAATGAGATTTTTTAAGATGCGTTTACCTGCTGAAAAACAGGTTTAAATTGGATAGCAATGACGTATTAACTGCAAAATTTCCTATTTTTGATTCAAAGGTTGGATCCAATGTTAACTAAGCAGAAAATTATAAAATCGATTGAGTCCCTTCCAGAAAATTTCTCGATTGATGAAGTGATTGACAGAATTATGCTTTTACAAAAAATCGAAATTGGATTGGAACAAAGCGAAAAAGGCGATACCCATACACATTTTGAAGCTAAGAAAAAGCTAAAAAAATGGCTAAAATAAATTGGACATCCCATTCGCTTGAAGATATAGAAACGATTGCAGAATACATTGCAAAAGACTCGATAAGGTACGCCGAATTACAAGTAGTCGAACTTCTTGAATCTGTTGAGTGTCTTGAGGGATTCCCAAAAACCGGAAGAATTGTTCCAGAGGTAGGCAATAACTCTATAAGAGAATTAATTTTAGGATTTTATCGCCTTATATATAGAATTAAATCAGATCAGCAGATTGATATTTTAACTATTTACCACACCAAAAGGAAGTTAACTAAAAAAGAGATTAAAAAACTTAGGTAAAATCTAGCTGATAATTTAGAATTGCAGCAAATGGAGTGACGAATTGCCGCTACCTCTAGAAACAGGATTTATGAGGGCCAATCTATTTGCATTGGATGGTTAATTTCACATGCGGGATCCGGGTTTAACCTACCTTTGCCCCAATCATGAATACAAGCACCTTTGCCGATTTAAACCTGAGTACTCCTTTATTCAATGCTTTGAATGATCAGGGAATTACGCACCCAACTCCCATTCAAGAGCGCACATTTTCGGCGATGATGGCCGGGAACGATGTCATTGGAATTGCGCAAACAGGAACGGGAAAAACGATTGCTTACTTGTTGCCTTGTTTACGCCTTTGGAAATTCTCCAAAGACAAACTTCCTCAAACGCTCATTTTGGTTCCAACCCGCGAGTTGGTGGTACAGGTGGTAGAAGAAATAAACAAGCTTACCGCCTACATGAATATTGTTTCGGTAGGTGTTTATGGAGGTGCAAATATTCGAACTCAAAAAGATGCGATTTACAAAGGACTCGATATTCTGGTAGCAACGCCAGGACGTTTACTCGATTTGGCGCTCGATGGAACATTAAAAACCAAAACCATTAAGCGACTTGTTATCGACGAAGTAGATGAAATGTTGAGCCTGGGTTTCCGGCCGCAGCTGGAACGCATTTTTGATATACTTCCACCGAAACGACAAAATCTGATGTTTTCAGCAACACTATCGGATGAAGTAGACACACTAATCTCCACCTATTTTAAAACACCTCAGCGCATTGAAGCGGCCCCAACAGGAAGTCCGCTCGAAAATATCAGTCAAGTTGCGTATCAAGTTCCCAATCACAATACAAAACTGAATTTGCTTAATCATATTCTTGGATTGGAAGAGATGGAACGTGTGCTTTTATTTGCAGGAAGTAGAAAATTGGCTGATAAATTATACGAGCACCTTGAATCCGAATTTCCGGGCGAAGCAGGTGTTATCCATTCAAACAAAGCACAAAACACCCGCTTTCGGGCCGTTGAAAATTTTGCAGAAGGCAAACAACGGATCCTTATTGCCACCGATATCCTTTCTAGAGGCATTGATATTACAGGGGTTTCGCATGTTATTAATTTTGATGTTCCTGATGTATTGGAAAATTACATTCACCGTATTGGTCGAACCGGAAGGGCCGAAGTGAAAGGCGATTCAATTACGTTTATCCGCGAGAAAGATGCTGAAATGATTTCTCAAATTGAGCAATACATGAATATGGAAATTCCGCGTAAACCACTCCCCGATGAGGTAGAAATTTCGGAGGTATTAATTGGGGATGAGTTGGAACGCGTGCACATGCCCGGCTCAAAAGTAAAGATTAAAAAAATCGAGTCGGGACATGCTTTTCACGAGAAAAAAGAGAAAAATAAAAAGGTCAATGTTCGAAAAACACGCGCCCAACAAATGCGCGAAAAATATAACAAGCCAAGAA
>JBKCFX010000269.1:0-1863 GCA_046303595.1 Bacteroidia bacterium | reverse complement strand
GCGATGGTTTTATTGTGACTGAAAAACTCAGGCCATTCAATTTCAAACAAAGCATCGTAAAACGATTTGTTGTCGTGAAAAACAAACTGCTTAATCGGTACCAACACTTTTACGGCCGTTCGTAATGCAAGGTTTAGCTTGTAAACAAATCCCAAATCTCCCTTGCACGAAACGGCACGGTTCAATTTCTCTGGTTCGGCACCACCCAAAGCAGCAATTTCGCGGTACAAAACCTCCTCTAAGCCGCTGTAAGTTCGAACCAGAATCTGAAACTGGCCGCTTGACAGCGTGTTATGTTGTAAATTAATGCAGCTGTTTTTCAATACGATACGTGTTTTTGTTTAACCGAACAAACAAAATATTAAACAATGTATTTAAGTAAGGTGTTTAGATGGCCAATGTTAACTCTTTTAATCAAATCAATTTAATTTTTCACCATGAAGAAAATTTTATTTTCAATTGCTTCGTTGTTCACCTTTGTGAGCATTCAAGCGCAAACGGTTGTCGATGTGATCGTCAATAGCCCAAATCACAACTATTTAGAAGCTGCCGTTATACAGGCCGGTTTGGCCGATGAACTTTCAGGTGCTGGGCCATTCACTGTTTTTGCTCCAGACGATGTGGCCTTTGAAGACTTAGCTGCAGCATTGGGGACCGATGTGAACGGCTTACTTCAGTTGCCAAATTTGGAAGATATTCTTTTATATCATGTTTTGGGTACTGAAGTTTTGTCTGTTGATATTGTTAATGGTGCTATTGTGGAGCCGTTAAGCCTAACAAATACACTTAAATTAACTGCGGGTTCTGGTGGTGTGTATGTTAACCAAGCGTCTGTTACTGCACCAGATATTGATGGTGGAAACGGAACGGTACACGTAATAGATGCTGTAATGCTACCTAACGAAACTGTTATCGACATTGCAATCGATAACGGATTCACAAGTTTGTATACTGCGGTTTCTACGGCAGAATTACTACCTGCTCTAACAAATCCGCTTGGGACGTTCACGGTTTTTGCACCTACCAATGCAGCGTTCGATGATCTTGCTGCAGCCCTAGGAGTTGATATACAAGGCTTATTAGACTTGCCAAATCTTCAGGATATTCTGCTTTACCACGTTCTCGATATTGGTGTTTTTGCCGATGATGTGAACAATGGTGCCGTGCTTCAGCCGCTAAGTGCTTCTAATTCGCTTAAATTTACATTAACCAACGATGGAATGGCATATGCCAACCAAGCCGAGATAACTGCTTTTGATATCGAAGCGTCCAATGGCGTCGTGCATGTGTTGGATGCGGTAGTTCTTCCATTTGAAACTGTAGTAGATGTTGCCATCGAAAACAACTTCACATCGTTAACAGCTGCTGTGGTTGAGGCGCGTTTGTTGCCTGCTTTAACCGACCCATTTGGAACATATACTGTATTTGCTCCAACCAATGAAGCATTCGATAATTTGGCCACAGCGCTTGGTACGGATATCAATGGTTTACTCGCAAATCCTAATCTTGCAAATATTTTATTGTATCATGTAATAGGAGATGAAGGCTTCTCAGCCGATTTATTCGATGGGCAGTACATCGAAACTTTGGAAGGTTCCGCAGTTGTAGTTTCAACCATTGGTAACGATGTGTTTATAAATGAATCGCAGGTTGTTCTGGTAGATCTTGATGTCGACAATGGTGTTGTGCACGTAATCGACGAAGTATTGTTGCCTGTAGAGCTTCCTGCTACAGTCGTTGATATTATCGTTAATAGTACCGACCAAACTAAACTTGAAAACGCGGTTATTTTAGCAGGTTTAGCCGCTGATATTTCAGGCGAACGCCCATTCACAGTATTAGCTCCAACCGATGCAGCAATTG
>JBKCFX010000268.1:0-3119 GCA_046303595.1 Bacteroidia bacterium | reverse complement strand
ATTTGAATATACGCGGCGATGTATCGGTACGAACCAATAAGACCGTTGTACGCCGTGTTCCGGTAGAAGGACAAACTGTATTCGATCCAATCCTTTCGGCCGGGCAGCAGAATATCAGCATTAAACTTTCGGCCGATTATGTGATTAACCAAAAGGTAACGCTTCGTTTATTCTTCGATCGCATTATGAACAAACCTTTCATTTCGAATCAGTTCCCGAATTCGAATACGAATTTTGGTGTTAGCGTTCGGTTTACCTTGAATCAATAGTGAATTAAATTTTTCTTCATGCTTGAACCGAATCATGAAAATTGGTAGGTTTGAGCCTTAAAATACGCCTATGAATTTCCCAGAAAACTTATTGTACACCAAAGACCACGAGTGGGTTAGCATTGAAGGTGACGTTGCAACCGTTGGAATTACTGATTTTGCGCAAGGCGAATTGGGCGATATTGTTTATGTAGAAGTCGATACTGTTGGAGACACACTTTCTATCGGTGAAGTTTTTGGAACGGTAGAGGCTGTGAAAACCGTATCGGATTTATATATGCCGGTATCGGGAGAGATTCTCGAATTCAATGAAGGACTTGAAGCCGACCCTGCAACGGTGAATTCAGATCCCTATGGAGATGGCTGGATGGTGCGCGTAAAACTTAGCGGCAACTCACACGATGGCTTGCTGAGCGCTTCGGAATACAAGAAACTTATTGGGCAATAAACATGATTTTCCGGAAAGCAGGTCCAGCCCTGCTCTGGAGCCTCATTGTTACTGTTTTAACCCTACTTCCCGGCCGCGATTTACCCGATGTGCACATTGTTAACTTCGACAAGATGGCACATTTTGCTGTGTTTGGATTACTCGAATGGTTGTACCTCAATTGGATTTGCCTTGGGCGCTCGATTTCTAAACCGGGGCTCGTAACGTTAGGCTGTATTGCTTATGGTGGCTTAATCGAAATTTTGCAGGGAGCGTTTTACATAGATCGTTACGCCGATTTTTGGGATTTTACTTTCAATAGTATGGGGTGTATTGCGGGTTGGATTTTCTTTTCGGTATACGTAAAAAAAAGCACTAATCTCTAGGTCGCCAATTCCGCCAATCGTATAAATTTGCTTTATTCGCAATAATAAAAACCAAATTATCGTTAATCGCTTAAACATCCTCACGCTAAACTATCCGATTATGCTTCGCTCATTCGTTCTAATCTTTGCAATACATTGCTTTTCGAACTTTACTTACGCTCAAAAAAACAAAGGGCTTGCCGGAATTGATGTTGTTAAAGCCGCAACGCAGAATACACTTGGAATTAATGCGGGATATTACGTGGAATTTAAGAACAATACCGATAAAGAAGTAGATGGCGTAAAGTGGAAAGCCTATTTTTACGATAACTTCGAAGCATACAAAGACAAAAGAGAAGGTAAATGGCAATCCGGAAATTTTATTAAGTCTGCCAAACCGGGTGAAATTTTCAAGGATGTAGAAGGCATTTGGGTTGAAGATGCTACGAAAGTCTTTGTGACGATTACGGAAGTACATTTTACGGATGGTTCTTCAAAAAAATCTGCGCATAAAGAATAAAGATAGAACAACATTACCTGCTTTTCATAAATTAATTATTGGAATTGAGTCATTTTTCTTTTCCAATAATTGAACTGGCACATTTGTTTCCAAAATAAAGTAAATCAGCCTTTACCAATTAATTTGTACGATATGTAAAGAAATCCATACTTCATCTTAAGCAATATTAACTATGAAGGCTTTTCTGTTGATTGTTTCCGTGTTATCCCTTTCCGCTTGCAAGAACTACAAGTTAAGGCACATGACCGATGAAGAACTTTACTACTTGGAACATGGTAATACCCCAGAAATTCCACGTGAACCATGCACGAATAGAATGTTGTGTGATCCTAAACTCTACAATCAATATCCGAATTATGGATCTATGGATGTTTTTCGTGTTTATGACACGGAAAAAGACTCTACCTACCGAATTGTAGTTGATGATGGATATAACGTCGCGCTGGATTCAACTGTGATTATTGTTGATACTCTACAGTTTCATTGCCGGTATTAGGTTTATCGGCATCCAGCCTTACGATATCTGCCATTAGCTTCAACCAAATCAGTATGAGCGGAAATATCTTCACTACGTAGGGATAAATAATCTCTCTTCTCACAAATGCCGGAAACAAATCGGTAGAACTCAGTGAGGTAAAAACAAAGGCAAACATCAACAAAGTATCGTTTAATTTACTTCTTGCTCCGCTGATAAACCAAATCGCAGCGCCCGCCATTCCAATTACAATGGTAGGCGATTCGGTCATGTGATTAAACAGAATCACCCAGAGCAGAACCAGTGCCAACATTTTTAATCTGTACTCGTTATTCGGATAGCATCTCACGCGCAATAACACTGCTACAAAACTGAGCATACCTAAAAGCAAAACGATGGATTTATCAAGCTCTAATCCGAACCAATAGTAAAGCCAGCCCATTACCGAAAAACCATAGCTGCGACCATGATCTGCCGCAAGCAAGGAAAACCAGCTTTTGTAAAGCAATACGAACTGGTTCCAGTTTACAACCAAAAGAGGCAAAAAACTCAACAAAGCAAACCAAAAGATTGCCCAAACGAACATTCGGCGTTTGTTCGGAAAAAAGAGAAACAAACTGAAGGCTACAATCCCGAATAACTTTATGAAAAAGCTAAGTGCTACGCAAAATGTCGCTATGGCAATATTCTCTCGTTGCAACATTGCCAGTGCTATAATCATCAGTCCTGCCATTAAACCATTCGCTTGCGCATTGTGCAAACTGGTAAACAATTCTATTGCGCAGATTCCCAAAGCCAGTGCCTTTTTCTGAGCAGTTGGGCCTTTAAGCAAGTGTATTCCAAGCACCAAACATAAAGCGTTGAGCATATTCCAACAAATCAACCCAAGCCAGTTAGGCATAAAAGCAAACAAGCCGAATATTAGTGCGAAGCCCGGACTGTATTTATACAAATCATACTGTTCGGCCGGATAAGCAACATACAAGTCCTTGCCATCAACTAAATGCAGGAAAGAGTATTTAAATATAACATAATTGTTATAATGCGTGTGAATTACTCCACC
>JBKCFX010000267.1:0-2078 GCA_046303595.1 Bacteroidia bacterium | reverse complement strand
AACCTTCTTGTGTTAAAAAAGTTGCTTGTGTTAGGAAACTGTTGAAGGGTCTATTTTCGCTGCAAGTGCTAAACGGACACGTAACCGTACTCAACAAAACCTGATGTTGTTGTTGCTGAAGCGGAATGCTAAGGTTGCTGTTGATGTTTATGTTGAAGTAATTGAACTGATTCCAAATACTGCGGCAAGGAGCCCAGGGTTGGCCCGTAGCTTCGAAAACATTCAATTGTCCGAGCTGTATGGTGCTGGTTTGACAACTCACACAGATTTCTGCTTGTCCGTCGCCATCTACATCGGCAACAACGGGCATTTCGGAGCCTGTTCCAGAGCCGCAGGTGTTCGTTCCGATAGTAACCGGCGTGCTTCCCGAGCCATCGATAATTCGCAGTGTCGACTCATCGCGGTACACGAGTTCCTGCGTTCCATCTTGGTTAAAGTCGAACATGGTAATTCCCGTAAAGCCTGAAGCATCGGTTGTTGTGAGTGTCCATTTGCTTTGCAATGTTCCGCTTCCATCATAGTCGAGTGCATAAACGCGTTGAGAACGTGTTACACCAATTTCGGGCTGGCAATCTTTGTCCATATCGCCAACGAAGGGAACTCCAATCCAGTTTCCGCCTGTATTTGCTAATGTTCTCGATGCAATTACCGATGGGCTTCCGTTGTTGGGGTTCCACACATAGATTTCGCCATTCGAGCCTTCGCTGGCAACGATTACATCGAGCGAACCATCGAGATCGATATCGGCAAGCGATGTGTAACCATCGTTTTTTGCAGGAATGGTGATGGGCGTGATGGTATTTCCGGTTAAACCTGCGGCATTGGTAATCGTTATTTCGTAAACGGTATTTCCGCAGGCCAGCTCTAATCCGGGATCGGTTGTTAAATCGGCGGCCACCGGATTTGCCAAATCGCCGAAAGGCTGGCGTGTCATTACCGACATACCGCCGCTGCTGCCACCTTCGGCAAGTTTAACGCCGGTTAATGCATTGAATATTTGATTGTAGACATAGACCTCGGGGATACCATCGCTATTGATGTCGGCAACTCCAAGTGCCGAGCCGAATCGCGCAACACCGGGATAGCCGTATTCGGAGTCCGACTGCCATTTTAATGCTCCGGTATGTTCGTAACAGAATAAGTAGCGCCGATCGCTAACGGCATTGTCGGGGTGGTCCATCGCAGCGACAATGATTTCACCGAATCCATCGTCGTCGATATCGGCAATGGCAACAGGATTGGGACCAACCCAGGCGAGATAAGGCGTTGTAATCGTTAATTCGGTTACACCGGTTGCGCCGTTTATAATTAATAAGTCTTTAGCTCTTCGGGGGTCGGAAGAAACCAAGCTGTTGCTTGATAAAATAACCACTTCGGGCGTGTTGTCGTTATCGATATCGGCTACAAGTGGCGTTTGATACACCGGAATGGTTTCGGCGCTGGTCCATTGCGATTGAAAATTGAGTGCACCACCCGGGAAGGAGAATTCGCAGGTTGGTTCACACAGGAGTATTTCGTTATCGCAAGGGCAATCGGGATCAAAAACATCTACAAGATTATCGCCATCATCGTCGATTCCATTGTTACAATTCTCTTGAGCAAAAAGCTGCGAAGAACAACAGAGGGTTAAGAAGAAGAATAGTAAGAAAGAAAGAATTCGGTGGAAATAGCTTTTTTCGCGCATCATATTCCGACTCGTTTAACCGGTTGGTTTTGAATCCGGTTTAGATGACGAAAAATGCTGCGAATACCTGAGCGTTTTTCAACACATTTCTTTGAGTTGTTAATATTGGTCTGTTGAAAAGCGAAAATTGGAAACGCATAGCTTAACTTAGCGGTATGCGTTTGCGCCTGCTCGAGAATTTACATTTACCCTTTTGGTTGATTAAAGACGCATGTTGGGCATTGGTTTGGCGGCCATTAGGTCTGATTATGATTGTGCCCACGTTGTTGTTATCTGTTTATCTCACGTGGAGATGTCGCCGAAATATGGGTGATTTCCTTCCGAACTTGTCGGTAACACTATGAATTACGGCGAACTCCATTTGGATGACGGATGAATTTTACGCCTTAGGAAT
>JBKCFX010000266.1:0-4795 GCA_046303595.1 Bacteroidia bacterium | reverse complement strand
GGTAAAAGTCGGGCGCAACTGTTCGATAAAGACACATCGGTTTCAATTACGTTCGATAATGTAGCCGGTTTGGACGAGGCAAAAGTTGAAATCAAAGAGATTGTCGATTTCTTGAAAAACCCTAAAAAATACACCACACTCGGAGGTAAAATTCCGCGCGGAGCCTTGCTGGTTGGCCCTCCGGGTACCGGAAAAACCTTGCTTGCAAAGGCTGTAGCCGGCGAAGCGCAGGTTCCCTTCTTTTCATTATCGGGCTCAGACTTCGTCGAAATGTTTGTTGGTGTTGGAGCATCGCGTGTGCGCGACCTTTTCAAACAAGCCAAAGAGAAAGCTCCTGCGATTATCTTTATCGATGAGATTGATGCAATTGGTCGAGCACGGGGAAAAAATCCCATCGCCGGTGCAAACGATGAACGCGAGAATACACTCAACCAGTTGCTTACCGAGATGGACGGATTCGGTACCAACAACGGTGTTATCATTTTGGCTGCCACAAACCGCGCCGATATTCTCGACCGCGCACTGCTTCGTCCGGGACGTTTCGACCGCCAAATTTATGTTGAGCTTCCCGATTTAAACGGACGAAAGGAAATCTTCAAAGTTCACCTAAAGCCTATAAAAACCGATTCGTCGCTCGATATCGATTTCCTTGCGCGTCAAACCCCAGGTTTCTCGGGCGCCGACATTGCCAATGTATGTAACGAAGCCGCATTGATTGCAGCCCGTAAAAATAAAGATTCGGTTGGCAAGCAAGATTTCCTCGACGCTGTAGACCGTATCATTGGTGGATTGGAGAAGAAAAATAAAATCATCTCGATGCACGAGAAAGAGGTGATTGCTTACCACGAAGCCGGTCACGCTACAACAAGTTGGTTGCTCGAACACGCTTCACCATTGGTGAAAGTTACCATTGTGCCACGTGGTCAATCGCTTGGAGCGGCTTGGTATTTACCCGAAGAACGCTCTATCACCACATTCGAACAAATGCTCGACGAAATGTGTGCAGCTTTGGGTGGAAGAGCAGCCGAAGAAATTGCTTTTGGAAAAGTATCGACCGGAGCTCTGAGCGATTTGGAAAAAATCACAAAGTCGGCGTATTCAATTGTAAGCATCTATGGCTTGAACGAACGTATCGGAAACATCAGTTTCTACGACTCGACCGGTCAACAGGAATATGCATTTGGAAAACCATACAGCGAGCACACTGCCGAAATTATTGATGAGGAAGTGAAAAAACTCGTGGATATGGCCTATGTACGAACCAAAAAAATACTCAGCGAGAATAAAGACAAACTCGAAAAGCTTGCCGCTAAATTGCTCGAGCAGGAGGTGATTTTCCGCGAAGATCTGGAAGAGATTTTTGGAAAGCGGCCTTTCGATAAAGAAGATGCAGGAACAGCAACCGCCGGAGAAATGTCGAAAGCCTTGAAAGAAAATGCAGACCACCCTGAGACTTCGCACGCAACAGAAACCCCAACTGCTGTAGTCGATTCCGAACCGGAAAATGCTCCTGCGCAGAACGACGAACCTCCAACAACACACTAATTTTTAAACGCTACATCATGGACGCATCTTGGACACTCATTCTATCAGACTCCGATAATACGCATGTTACAATCATCAAAAACATGCTCGAAGCCGAAGGTATTTCAACTCGTTTTATCGACCATTCCGACTCAGCTTTTCCGTCGACAGCCGAATCTGAATTGTATGTTCAGAACGAAGATGCCGAACGCGCGCAAACAATTATCGAAGAATTTAAGCAAAGCAAGTAATTGGTGGATCGCAACCTGCAACTTCGCATTTTAACAGCGATAAGTCTGGGTGCAGCATTTATTGCAGCGATTTATTACTCGGCATATTCTGCCATCGCCTTGTTCGGGCTTATACTCATACTTGGATTGTTTGAGTTCTTTAACCTTGCCAAAGCAATTGATTCGGCGGTAAAACCCAACAAAGGATTCGCTCTCGTATTGTCTTTAGTTTTATTCGGAAGCTTGGCATTAATGCCTGGATTTCTGAAGTTAAACATGCTCTTTCCGCGCGATTATTTTCTGGTGTTATCTGGATTATTTGGGCTGGTTTTGCTTGTATTTGTTTTTGAGTTGTTCAGAAACCAGGTTAAACCACTTGAAAACTGCGCATTCACCTTGTTGGGCCCGACATACATTGCCGTGCCGCTGGGCTTAATTATTTCGAGTGCATTTGATGCTGAAGGAGCTTACAGGCCTTGGCATATTTTATTTTTCTTCTTTTTCATGTGGGCCTCCGATACAGGTGCATATTTTGCCGGACGATTTTTCGGGAAAAGCAAGTTGTTTGAGCGTATCTCGCCCAAAAAGACCATTGAAGGATTTATCGGAGGCTTGCTCGCATCTGGGCTTTTGGGTTGGGCTGCTTACACGCAACTGGGAATTTTTGGATTGGCACAATGGATTGGCATCGGCGTTCTATTGTCGCTTACAGGAACGGCAGGCGATTTATTCGAATCGTTATTGAAGCGGCAAGCCGGCATAAAAGACAGCGGGAATATTTTACCCGGTCATGGCGGCATACTCGATCGCTTCGATTCTGCGCTCCTTTCTGCGCCTGTTTATTGGATAATCTTCTACCTGGGCGCCTGAATGTCAGTAAAAACAGATTAGCTTTACCCTACAAATCGTGCTTTACCGTTTTTTCCATTTGATATTGCGTTATTGGATGAAAATCCATTTCAAACGCATCTTTATCCAATCGCTTCAGCATGTTCCCCGCAAGGGAGCGGCAATTCTGGCTTGTAATCATCCCAATTCTTTTCTCGATGCAATTGTTGTGGCCTTGGTATTGCGTCGCGATATTCACTTCCTTGTGCGCTCGGATGTTTTTCGAAAACCGCTGGCAGCTGCAATCCTCAAACGATTGAACATGATTCCCATTTACCGGCTCGAGGAAGGTGCCGAGAATTTGGAACGTAACAAAGGAACCTTCGACCTGTGCAATTCGATTTTGGAGAAAGGCGGAATTATCCTGATTTTTTCAGAAGGAAACTGTGTTGTAGAAAAACGACTGCGATCACTTCGAAAAGGAACCGCGCGCATTTGGTTTGGAGCAATGGAACAACGTGGTTGGAAGCATCCGATTCCGGTGATTCCGGTTGGAATCAACTATACGCATCCCTATTATTTTCGTAGCGAATTGTTACTCAACTTCGGCAAACCTTGTATTTTCGGAGATTTGAAAAAGGTTTGGGAAAACGAACCGGCAAAAGCGATCCGCATTTTCAATGAAGCATTGTATGAAGGAATGCAGCGCGAATTGCTAATCATTCCCGATCCCTCAGCAGATGAAGGGGCCGAAGTATTGCTTGATTTTGGCCGCAGTGAAGCCCGTTATCCAATATTAAAATCATGGTATTCAGAACCATACCGATTTGAAAAAGAAAAACAATCGCTCGAACGTTTATTCGCTCACCAGTTGAGTGAAAAAATTGTAAATGATGCAGAAAACACCGGGAAAGCCATCCGAAAAATGGGAATCCCAATTGAATATTTCGGTAAACGAATCCCAACATGGCAAACTGTGTTTTTAATGTTTGGCTTTTTACCGGCAATCTCCAGTCTCGCGTTGCATGGAATCACGCTTTGGCTCACGCAGCGTGCAGTGCGAAAAACCAAGTTTCATCCCAAATTCAGAAGTTCGGTTATGTTCGGAATGGCTGCACTATCGAGTTATTTGATGTATCTACTCCTAAGCCTTGCCCTCTTACTTATCGATATTAAATTTATTTTGCTTTTACCTTTTCTACCCCGATTAACCTTTATCAGTGTGCTTTGGTGGGATCAGCTGCAATTGCGTCGTGCACGCATTCAATTTGAAATGTGGAAACGGCAGGCGCCCGAAATCGCTGAAACGATTATTCACAATCGCGAAATTTTACTGCTGCAATCAGGCGTTACGAAAATCACTAGAAAAATGTAATTCATTTATATATTGATTTTTACGTACTATTTTTACAATACAATGAACCTAACCTAAGGTATTTCATAGGGCGTCGTAAATCAAATTCTATTTACCATGACCCCTACAATTTGGCAACGATTAAATCGCGATCCGCGTAATTGGCAACTCATTTTCCTATCAACATTCTTGCTGTTTGGTATCTGGCAATTGAACTGGCAGGATGAAATGTTCAACTTCTGCATTCTTGCACCAACGGTTCTTTCGGTGCAATATCTGTTTATCAAATTGAATAAAATCAATCTCGATTCGCTGAAAAGTGCCTTAATCACAGGCCTTGGCCTTACACTGCTTTTTAAAACAGATCAATGGTGGATGTTAGTAATAGCCGGGACTATTGCCATTGCAGGAAAATTCCTTATACGCTTTAAGGGAAAACACATTTTTAATCCGGCAAACTTTGGAATCGTTATTTCCATCCTTCTTTTTAACCGCGGATGGGTATCGCCCGGGCAGTGGGGAAGCTCTACCTTGCTTTTGTTAATCATCGGTGCTGCAGGTTTTATGGTTCTGCAAAAATCGAATCGAATTGATACCGGAATTGCATTTCTTGGCACACTGTTTTTGTTAGACTTTTCGCGCTTGATTGTGTATCAGGGCTGGGAATGGGACGTACTGACGCACAAGTACTTTAGCGGGTCGCTTTTGCTGTTCAGCTTTTTTATGATTACCGACCCGGTGAGCACCCCAAACCATCGGGTTGCGCGTATACTTTGGTCGGCCGGAGTTGCCTGCCTGAGTTTTTATCTCCAGGCATTCGTGCAAGTTCATACCGCACCAATCTGGGCACTTTTTATTG
>JBKCFX010000265.1:0-4131 GCA_046303595.1 Bacteroidia bacterium | reverse complement strand
ATTAAGCTCATAACAAGAGTATAATTCAATTGTTTTGTTTTATGAAAATTGGGTCATAGAAACAACCAATGATGGAGCTATTCGCACTGCGCATTGTTATTTGAAATTGAATGCCGTTAAGTAATCGTTTTACGTTATGGTGATCTAAAGCGAGTGAGTTTCTTGAATGAGGCGCAATAAAAAAGCCGGTTTCCTATGAGAAACCGGCTTCAATACTATATTTTACTTCAGATTAATTTTTGCTGATACGAACCACTTCGCGCGATCCGTTTCCTTCTGCCTGAAGCAAGTAAATGCCTTCACGCAATCCTGAAAGGTCAAAGTCTTGAATCATGTTAACCCCATCGGCATTAACCGTTTTTGTGCGCACTACACGACCGGTTAAGTCTGTAAGAGAAAGCACAACTTCAGATGCTTCGTTCATAAGCAGGCTTACACTCACGAAATCGTGTGCCGGATTTGGCCATACTTCCATTGAAAGAACATCTTCCAAAACATCGGCATTGTGAGTAAATCCTTCCTCGTTGACACGAGCAGATGCGCCACAATTTTGCAAACCAAGCACAGCATCAACATCGAAGCCATCGCCAACGCCAGGGAAATTAGCCACAAGTCCGAACGTAACATCAGTAATGCGGATGTAGTTTACAAATGCAAGACTTCCAAAATCAACGCGACCATCGCGGCAAATAACATTTGAACCAGCTGTTTCGCCGTTGCCTGCATCTTCAGGTAAAATGTTTAAGGGATAAAAAGTGATACCATCGCATGAACCTTCAACGGTAGCCTTTTCAGGATAATTGCTGCATGTGCGCGCAGCGTTGTCGTTAAAAGATGTTTCATAAATCTGCACATCAGCGCCTGGTCCGTTAAACAATGAATACGGGAAAGCCAAGGTTACCGAGCCATTTTTTCCAAGCGAAAAGAAATTGTTGTTGGCCGAAGATGTTGTTACATCGTTTGCAAAAATATTTGTAACATTCAACGGTAATCCAAGCATACGAGCTTGATTGTCGCGTGCAGCCGGAACGGCGGTGTTATTCTCTGTTAAGCCTTGCGTAGCTTGCGGATTACCTAAGAATCCATTGGCAGCATAGCGTGCTAATCCAGTTTCTACCGGCAATGTGCATCCAGCAGAGTTCCCGGTAACGCCATCGATGTCGTAGCCATCGCCATCGGCGGTGTAATTAGCGGGTGAAACATCTTTTATTCTCAGGTACAATGCCCAAGGCAAACACCCTAAATCGAGGTCGCCATTGTGGCAAATCGGATTGGCTTCGGTGGTAAGTTCAACCCAATTGCATAAATCTTGTGAAGCCCATACGCGAGCTCTTTCGGGATAATTTGAACACACAAAATTCCACGTGGTTTCAACAACGGTTAAGTCGGTGCCCGGACCGTTGCAGATAGGTCCGCTCATTTGAACAACTACCTCACCACCCATTCCGAGTGAATAGAAGTTAATGGGTCCCTGCACATCGGTATTCTGAGGTGCACCTGTAAGATTTGCAGTGTTCGACCGATCCAAATCTACGGCCGATACCAGGTCGGTTTTAGGACCTTGGGTTGCAGAAATAACAGAACTAATAGATACTTGTCCGAAGACAACGCCCGAGGCAAGCAATCCCATTGCGGCCAGTGCGAACGATTTTGTAGATGTAAACATTTAATAAAAAGTTAAGAGTTTATGCTGCAAATGTATTTTATCTTACATTCGAAAGAATATTAAAATACATAAATTTAGATTAATTTATTGTAAAAATAATCAACAATTCAGGTTTTATGGTTCTTTTGGGATTATAAATAAACTTGTAATGCGATTTTTTGTAGTGATGTAGGCTCGGCTATCCGGGCTTGTGCAATTCGAATTTTACCACAATCGCGCCAGGGGGTGAAGCGGAAAGCCCGCAGGCTCGAGAGTGGTGTGCTTGGGGCGGTGCTTCGGCAGGCGAATCGGGACGAGGACTTTTAGCGCAACACCCGCTCGTGGCGCCCCGAAAAATCGAAAGGTATTTTCCATTTCTTGCACATTCGGGATACAATAAAAAAGCCCGAACATAGGTGTCGGGCTTTTCGAGTAGTTGAAATTCCTGTTAATTTCCGCGGCTTCCAAACAAACGCAAGAGAAATAAGAACAAGTTAATAAAATCGAGGTATAAGGTTAATGCACCCAGAATCGACATTTTTTTAGCGGTCGCTTCTCCATCGAAACCATGAATGGCGATGTCTTTCAATTTTTGTGTGTCGTATGCAACCAGCGCTACAAAAACGGCTACACCTACATAGCTAATAATCCAATAAAGCGTTTCGCTTTCGAGGAAATAGTTTACAAGCGACGCGATGATTATTCCAAACAAGGCCATGATGGCAATGCTGCCGATTTTGCTGAGGTCGGCTTTGGTAGTGTAGCCATAAACACTCATGGCCGCAAATGTTCCTGCGGTGATGAAAAATGTAAGTGCAATGGATTCGCCGGTGTACATGATAAATATCGACGAAAACAAAAGTCCGTTCATGACCGAATACAGAAGGAAAACAGCTGCGGCTGTGGTTGGCGCCATGGAACGAATTCCGGCCGAAATCCACATTACTAGGGCAAAAGTGCCAATAATAAGACCCCAAAAGGCAAGTTGGCTTCCAAAGACTACCGACAAAATAGCTTCAGACGAGGCCGTGTAAAAGGCAACAAATCCGGTTACGGCCAAAGCGAGCGACATCCAGCCGTACACGCGTGTCATAAATTGTGCAACCCCTGAGGCTTCGCGCCCTTGCACGTAAACATTGTTCATTGGATCTTGATTTATCATGGATTTACGTTTTTTACAAATGTATTCAGATTTAAAACATGGAATAGCACATGAAGTTGAAATTAATTAACACCTTGATATTTCAAAATCGCAATCATTCAACCGCAATACATTCCGGGGTATCTCCGAGGTAAATCAACAGTGCATTTATTGTATTTTCGGGCTGCATTGATTTAAGCACACTGAGGTATTCTCTCGTTTGCAGAATGTGTTTTTCGTCGGTTATCCCCGTTTTAAATTCCACTATTGTAATCGAATTTCCTTTAACAACCACGCGATCGGGCCTTAAAACAGCACCTGTAGAAAGTAGAATATTACGCTCGATATACACGGCATCGAAATCGTTGAAAACAGGTTTGATCCTATTGTCGTTTATTAAAATTTCGAGGCGGTATTTTACCTCGGCCAGTTCTTTTTCGCTGGCCAAAGCAGATGTGTTGAGACGCTGCATGGCCATATCGAAATCGGATGGTTTTTTAATCCACGAAAGGGTCGTGTGCATGAGGTTACCCAGTCGTATGGCATCAGAATCAAAGGCTTGAAAAACGTTGCTGTTAACGTCGATCTTCAAATGCCAGTTTCCTACTGAATATGCTTGATGTCTGGCGGGTTGGTTTCGTTTTGATCGACTTTTTCCGTCATCATTCTTCTTATGGTGCGCATCGCCCCATTCATAAGTGGTTTCGAGTTTGTCGTTTTGGCCTTTGCAATAACTTTGCAGATAACTTGCCCAGCCTTCGCCTTTTCCTGCTTTTTTACGCGACACAATGTAAAGTGCGTTTTCTGCGCGGGTGGTAGCAACATAAAGCAGGTTAATACGATCGAGTGCTTTTTTGCTTTCCTCTTCATCAAAATACGGCTTAAATACGGTATTGCGCAGGTCGTCCTTAAATTTTAGGCGCATCGCCGGCAATCCGCTGGGGAGATGTTTCGGATCGTCGACCCAGAAATACGAACCATTGTCTACATCGTTCATGGCAAAAGCTACAATCACAACTGGAAATTCGAGCCCTTTCGATTTGTGAATGGACATGATGCGAATGGCGTTTGCATTTTGCGGTAGGGTTACGCTGTATTCGTCTTCAATGTTACTCCATTTTTCGAGGAACGAAGGGATGTCGGGATTGGTTTGGTCGCCGGCAAACCATACGGCTTCGAGGAAAAATTGCAGAAAAGAATCGCTGTTTATCTCGAATTTAAAGACCTTACAAAGTTTATGTACTACTTCCGCTATATTTTGTGTTTTGAAGGCAATGGAATCGAGATCGAAGCCTTGATTTTTGAGCATACGCATAACGGGTTCCTCATCCATTCGAATGGTTTC
>JBKCFX010000264.1:0-3147 GCA_046303595.1 Bacteroidia bacterium | reverse complement strand
ACATACGCTGGTAGATTTAGATTTTTTCACATTCAAACAAAGTGCCCGAATTTACATTTACAGGAAATTTCGGCGCACATTATTTACAAATGCCTAAAATTCAAGATTTTTCGGTGTGCGCGGAAATGGAATCACGTCGCGGATATTGGTCATGCCTGTCACAAACAACACCAAGCGCTCAAAGCCAAGTCCGAAGCCGCTGTGTGGCACCGTTCCAAATTTGCGCGTTTCGAGATACCACCACAGACTTTCTTCGTGGATTCCCATTTCGGTAATTCGGCGGTGCAATTTGGTGTAATCTTCCTCGCGTTGACTTCCTCCAATAATTTCACCAATGCCCGGAAACAACACGTCCATTGCACGAACCGTGCGGCCATCTTCGTCCTGCTTCATGTAAAAGGCCTTGATGTCTTTTGGATAATTTGTGAGGATAACCGGTTTTTTGAAGTGCTTCTCGACCAAATACCGCTCGTGCTCACTTTGTAAGTCGATGCCCCATTGCACGGGGAATTCGAACTTTTTGCCCGATTTTTCAAGTATCGAAATGGCTTCGGTATACGTAATGCGTTCAAACGGATTGTTCAGCACAAAGTTGAGTTTCACAATCAATGGCATCGCGCTGCGTTGCTCTTTGGCAATCTGAGTTTCTTCTTCCAAAAGACGTTTTTCGAGGAAGGCCAAATCATCGGCGTGGTGCTCGAGGGCATAGCGAATGAGGTATTTGAGAAAATCCTCGGCCAAATCCATGTTGTCGTTGAGCTCAAAAAAGGCCATTTCGGGTTCAATCATCCAAAACTCGGCAAGATGGCGCGTAGTATTTGAGTTTTCGGCCCTGAACGTAGGTCCGAAGGTATACACCCGCGAAAGAGCCATGGCCGCTAGTTCGGCTTCCAATTGCCCCGATACGGTTAGGTTGGCTTCTTTCCCGAAAAAGTCTTGGGTATAATCAATGTTGCCACTTTCGTTTCGCGGCGGATTGGCATGATCCAATGTGCTTACCCGAAACATCTCCCCTGCTCCTTCGGCATCCGAACCTGTGATAATAGGCGCATGCACATAATAAAAATGATGGTCGTTAAAGTACTTGTGAATTGCAAAAGCGAGTGCGTGGCGAATGCGTAAAATGGCGCCGAACGTATTGGTGCGCGGACGCAGATGGGCAATTTCGCGCAGAAATTCGAGCGTGTGTTTTTTCTTTTGCAGAGGATATGTTTCAGCATCGGCACTGCCAAGCACCTGCATCGATGAAGCAAGAATTTCGACAGCCTGTCCGCTTCCCTGCGAGGCAACCAGTTTTCCGCTAACGTGTAGTGAAGCTCCGGTTTGAATTTGCTTGATCAACTCCTCATCAAACTGCTGCAGTTCGGCAACAATTTGAATCGAATGGATGGTTGAGCCATCGTTCAGCGCTATAAAGGCAATTTCTTTATTGCCACGTTTGGTTCTAACCCATCCGGCAACTTCTATCTGCTGGCCTTCGGGAGATGTGGCAAGCCAATCGGCAATGCGTTTGCGGTGTAATGCGCTCATATCTTAATAATGCTGAATAATGGTGCAAAAATAGCAGAACTGAGCGAATGAATTCCTTTCGCGATTAGGAATTCTGCAAGAGTTTCAAATGCCCGACATGGTGACTTCCATGCCATGCATAAAGCGCGATTAAATACGAAACATCGCGGGTATACTTGTACTGTGGATGGTAATAGGTGCGGCGAAATGCCTCGGATGGAAGTGCCGAGAGGATTTTGTAGATTTTTTCGTGTACAATTCGAATCAACTCAACCGAATCATCGATTGGCATGCTGTAATCGCTCAATTGCGCCCACGCATTTTCTTCGTAGGGCTTAATCGTTGGATTTTCTTCGGTTAGCGCTAATTTCAATCGGGTTAAAAACTGGCTGTGCGAATCGGAAATGTGATGCACAACTTGCCTACCCGTCCACGAGCCATCGCGGTAATGCCGCTCGAGAGTGCCTTCGGGCAGATTGTAAACAACTTCTCTTAATTCAAGTGGCAAGGTTCGAATTTGTTCGAAATGCAAAACCGTTTCGTCGTCGCTGTAACTTTCTTTGTTCGAAAAACGACCAATCGGATAGAACAAATGTTCGATGCTCATTTCTTTTCTTCGGGTTTAAGTTGAATCTCGTGCTTAACCATAAATTCCTGCTGAGCCTTCTCATATTCTACCGTAGCATCGGCAGTAACTTTATTGATTTCGGCGAAGATTTTTTCGACCTGTGCCTCATCTTCGGGA
This sequence comes from Bacteroidia bacterium, assembly GCA_046303595.1. Lineage (GTDB taxonomy): Bacteria > Bacteroidota > Bacteroidia > M30B66 > M30B66 > CAMCXT01. The sequence goes on along the minus strand of JBKCFX010000264.1, from coordinate 893 downwards.
GCATACAAACTATCGGGCTTCGACAACAATTGCACCGCCCTGCGGTATTCATCTTGCGCTAATTGCTGATAAGTTCGAATAAAGCCAATCGTAGCATCCTTGAACGTGGCATCATCCTTATACGCACCCATTGCTTCCGATTTTGCCAACGACAAATTAATTTGCCCCTGCAAGCGGCCAAGCATCATTTGCATATCCGATTTTACATAGGTATCTAGCACTTCCTGAAGCTTTCCCGATGCATCAACAACGGCAATCTGCTGAAGAACCAAGCTATCGTTGTATGCAATTGGCGATATTTCGGATTTAGATGAACACGAACCGAAGGAAACCCAGATAGAAATCGACAGGATAAGAGGAAGAAGGAACTTTGTCATTTTTGTTCGATTTACAAGGTTCCTCTGCGCTCCTGTTCACGCTCTATGGCTTCAAACAAGGCCTTAAAATTCCCTTTTCCGAAAGCACGGGCACCTCGCCGTTGAATGATCTCGTAAAACAAGGTTGGGCGATCTTCGACAGGTCGGGTAAACAATTGCAGCAAATATCCCTGATCGTCGCGATCTACCAGTATATTCAACTTACGCAGCTCATCCATGTCTTCTTCAATTTTACCAACGCGTGCTTCGAGGTCGTCGTAATAGGTATCCGGAACTTCCAGAAAATCGACACCGCGTCGGCGCAATTCGGCTACAGTTTCGATGATATTGTCTGTCGCTACTGCGAGGTGCTGCACACCCGGACCATGATAAAAGTCGAGGTATTCTTCGATCTGTGAGCGTTTTTTCCCTTCAGCGGGTTCGTTGATTGGGAATTTCACAAATTCGTTTCCGTTGGCAACTACTTTCGACATCAGCGCCGAATATTCGGTCGAAATATCCTGATCGTCGAACGAA
>JBKCFX010000263.1:0-2590 GCA_046303595.1 Bacteroidia bacterium | reverse complement strand
GTATCAACTCGGGCGATAAGGATGCGTTGGGGATGATCTTTTCGCTGTACCCGGAAATGGTCGACAAGCACCTGTTTTTTGAAGGTAATTTTGTGTCGCAACCCGATTTTAAAAACATTGTCACCACCGGATTGCGTTTGGGCGAAGACGAATGGGTGAGCAATTTTATCGAAGCGTTCTATCCGAAACTCAATCCACAGTTTGCAAAAAACGCCTATACGTATTCGATGGCCTGGGTTCATTTTGCGCGGAAGGAATATGACAAAGCCTTGCGTATGCTGCTGAAAGTGGAGTTCAACGATGTGTATTATCATCTCGATTCGAAATCGCTGCTCATGAAAGTGTATTTTGAGCTCGACGAATACGATGCGTTTGCTTCGCTGGTGGATGCATTTAAGATATACCTGCGCCGCAACCAAACGATCTCGGAGCTACAGAAAAAAACGTATCACAACTTTATTTTGCTCATCAATAAACTGATGAAATTCAAGCTCAACCGCAGTGCACCAAATGCCGCATTTATGGAAGAACTCGAAAAATTGCGTCCTGCGGCCGATATTCCCTGGCTGAGAAATCGTGCCGATGGATTGGTGCTGAAATTCGGAAAAGCGCAAAAATAAAGGCCGGTTTGATGTATTTTCGGCAAGATGAAATTCCTCACACTGCTATCCGTAATTCTGATTTCTGTTCAGCATAACGCTCAAAACCTAATTCCCAATGCGGGATTTGAAAACGTGCGTACGCCGAAGAAATCGAAATATCCGGGCAGCATCGAAAAAGCATATCCTTGGTTTAGTCCCGGAAATGGTAGTCCGGATCTGATTCAAAACAATGCCGGCACATATGGCAAACAAAATGCTTTTGAGGGACGCAACTACGCCGGAATCATTTTATATGACCACGAAAATCCGAACTTCCGCGAATACCTTGGCATTAAGCTTAGCAAAAAGTTAAAGGCAGGCGTTGAATACTGCATGCAGTTTAAGGTATCTGCCGCCGACGAAACCTGGGCCTTTACCGATGAATTGGGTGTTTACATTGGTGCCGACAGCATCGCCACAAAAAACTGGTCGCCCATACAGGTAAGTGCGCAGTTTAAAACACGAAAATACTTACCCATTTCAGATACGGCAGAATGGAAGCACCATGAATTCACATATGTTGCCAAGGGCGACGAACTCTATATATACATTGGAAATTTCAGATCGGATGCATCTACACTTATTCAAATGGCAAACCGTGGTGCATGGAGCAAAACGGTGTATATCTACGTGGATGCGTTTGAGTTGCAATCGTGTACTCCCGAAGATCCGGTAAGCGAATCAACACCTTTACGTATATTGAAGGAAACCGAAGAACCGCGCGCGCCGGTAATTCCCACGATGCTCTCGCCCAATGGAGACGGCTTCAACGATGTGTTTGTGATTGCCAACCTGAAGCGCTACACAGCATTGATAGTGTACAACAAGAAAGGCGAGCAGGTTTTTCAGACCGGAAATTACACCAACGATTTTGACGGAAGCGGCTTGCCCGAGGGGAAATACTCGTTTGAATTAAAAACACCCGAGGGCAATTTGATTTATGGTAGTTTTGACTTGATACGAAACGGAAAACGAAAGTCCTAAGCAGGGATTTTTACATTTGCACTATGAATGAGATAACCTGGGTTGGTTCGACGGCAAATTTGGCTTTACGCATTGCACTTATTGTTGCTATTGCAATATTGATCGAACGCGGATTGCGCTTCTTCATCGGAAAATTCATGCGAAAGAGTGCACAGTTGATGAACATCGACCAAACGCGCTACGTGTTTTTCAAGCATGCCATAACTGCAACCATTTACATTTTCGCAGCCATTCTGGTTATTTATTCCATACCGCGCTTTCGCACGGTTGCTGTATCGATGTTTGCCGGGGCGGGGATTCTGGCTGCCATAATCGGTTTTGCATCACAGGCCGCATTTTCCAATATAATTAGTGGGGTGTTCATGGTGATCAGTCGTCCGTTTAAAGTGGGCGATACCATTGAGGTTGGAACAGGTGTTCAGGGCATAGTCGAAGACATCACCCTGCGCCACACCGTTTTGCGCAATTACGAGAATAAGCGTTTCGTGATTCCGAATTCAAAGATGAGTTCAGAAATCATAACGAATTACAACCTGTACGATGAAGCGGTGCGCAGGTATGTCGATTTTTCGGTCGACTACAACAGCGATATCGACAAGGTGATTCAGATTATCCGCGAAGAATGTGAAAAGCATCCGCTCTGCATCGACATGCGTTCAAAAACCGAAATGCTCGAAGGAATGCCCAAGGTTGATGTGCGGCTCGTTGGGTTTGGTGAATCTGAATTGAAAATCCGTGCTTACCCTTGCGTAGCGAAGCCGCCCGATGCTTTCGATCTGCATACAGCCATCAATCTCACGATAAAAAAACGCTTCGACAGTGAGGGAATAACGATTCCATATCCGCAACGCGTAATTTCGTACCGCAATGAAAAGGAACCTGAGCCACAGAATCCGCAAAACAGGAATCAGAAGGCCTAAATTCGGTCAAAAGGCCGGATTGGCTCCGGGTACGCTGGCGTATAC
>JBKCFX010000262.1:0-3487 GCA_046303595.1 Bacteroidia bacterium | reverse complement strand
CCACAAATCACATTAACCCTGAGCAACGATACAAGTATTTGTGCAGGCTCATCCATTTCCCTCAATGCTAGCGGAGCAAACCAGTACACATGGAATCCGGCAGAAGGGTTATCTTCAACAAATACAGCAACGGTCACCGCTACTCCGACAACAAGTATAAGCTATGTAGTAACTGGAGAGGCGGGTGCATGTTCGGCAACCGATTCTGTGAGTATTCAAATTCTAGCACTTCCAAACCTAAGCGTATCAGTTAGCGAAATTGTTCTATGTGAACAGGACAGCATCTCTATCGAAGCATTCGGGGCCGATTACTTTGTTTGGAGCACGAACAATTCCGGAACAACTTCTTGCGACACCTGCGATACAACCATATTCTTGCCAAGCTCAAGTGGTTTAATAACAATTACAGGGTATTTGGGACAATGTAGTTCAGAACTGAATGTTCCTGTTCAGCTATATGCTCAGCCAAACGCACAAATACAAGGAGACTCTATACTTTGCCTTGGAGATACGATTATGCTAACTGCCTTAGGAGGATTTAATTACATTTGGAGTACGGGGGATACTACTTCAAGCATTTCTATGCCTGCAATATCGAGTGGATTTGTAGAATTAATTGCTTTAAATCCTGCCTGTTCGGATACAGTTTCATTCAACTACGGTGTTTACAGTCTTCCTGTAACGCAGATTTTCACCAGCGACACAACAATTATTTATGGCAGCAATATTCAAATTGAGGCACAGAGCAATGCTTTATTTGAATGGACTCCAGCAAATACATTAAACTGTATAGATTGTCTTGACCCAATAGCCTATCCAGAAGGCACCACCACATATTGTTTAACGAGTCGTAACGCGCACGGATGTGTCTCATTTGATTGTATTGAAATTATCGTTGATACGTTGTGCGAAAATATGTTTATCCCAAATGTATTCGCACCTGATGATAAAGGACATGACTCAAATAATAGCTTCAGAATCTACGGTGGTGAATGTATTGTAAAAATGAATTTATCGGTATTTAGTCGTTGGGGACAAAAAGTATTCGAGGGCTTAACACTTGAACAGGCATGGGACGGAACATTTAATGGTCAGCCTTTGAATTCAGAAGTATTTATCTACATGCTCGAGGCCGAATTAATTACCGGAGAGAAAATAATGCGCCAGGGAAACATAACATTGCTGCGATGATGAAAAAGATTATAACTATAATTATTTGCTCTGGCTTAGGTATTGCCATCCAAGCACAGGATATTCACTTTTCACAATTCAATCTTAGTCCATTGATTCAGAATCCTGCTTTTGCTGGTGCACTCTATCGAATGGAAGCAAATATCAATTACCGATCGCAGTGGAGAAGTATTACGGTACCATATAAAACATTTGCTGCCTCAGGAATGCTAAGAATCAGTAGAAATAAAAAAGCAAAAAAATTCTTCGGCCTTGGACTTCAATTATTCAATGATGTTACAGGCGATGGGAAGCTTACAACCACATCCGCCAATCTTGCGCTAGCCTATCATTTAAGCATTGATAAATTTAATAAAATTGGATTGGCGTTTGGCGGAGGCTATGGAATACGAAAAATAAATGCTCAGAATTTTCAATGGGGCTCACAATTTGAAAACGGCGCATTCAACGCAAATGCGTTTAGTGGTGAAGAATACGGTGTTATGACCAATGGATATTTTGACGCATCAACAGGCCTTATCTGGACCCGTAACAATAATTCTGGAAGAATTAAAGTACAGGGAAACAATTTCAATGAAGGTTCGGCCGGAATTGCTTTAATGCATTGGAATCGCCCCGTATACTCCTTCGTCGATGATTCAGAAAGATTGTATGCAAAATGGGTCTTGCATGGAAATTATTTGTGGAGTATTCCGAACACTTTTATTGCCATTAATCCGAGTTTTCTCGCTTACAAACAAGGCCCAAACAAGGTTAGTATGCTGGGCGGGATGGTTCGATATGACTTAAAAAACGCCTCAAAATATACAGGAATGTACGAGAATTTGGGTGCATTTCTAGGAATGTATTATCGAACGGGAGATGCAATTGTCATAAGTTCAATGCTTGATTTGGGTAATTATTTAATAGGATTCAGCTATGATGCGAACCTATCGAACCTTAGACATAGCACAAATGGCAGAGGGGGATTTGAAATTTCCCTAAGATTTAAAAATATCCATTAAACTAAGTACAAATCACTAAATATAGCGAATCAACACCTCATAAACTCCTGTTCAAACTTCATCCAATGCTTCGGCAATTGCGGCAATTGGGGTTTTGTTCTGAAAATACCATACACCGTTGAGCCACTGCCGCTCATGGATGCATACACTGCGCCCGCATCGTTAAGCACATGAAGCGCCGCGCGAATCTCTGGAAACATCTGCACCACCGGGCCTTCAAAATCGTTTACTACCCTACCCTGCCAAAGTTCGGGTGGCAATTCCTCTACATCCTTAAGGTTGAGATTAGGCTGCTTGGGGGTCACCATCGCAAAAGCCTGGGCTGTAGATACGTGCACGCCCGGGTTGATTAGCGCCAAATGATAGCCCGATAAATTTAAATGAATGTTCTGCAAGCGTTCGCCCCGACCTTCGACAAAGCATGCCGAATTGCGCAGAAAAAACGGACAATCGCTTCCCAGTTGCAAGGCCATTTGAAGCAAAGTATCAGCATTAACGGGTTGGTTCATCAGCGCGTTTAATGCAAGCAGTGTATGCGTAGCATCCGACGAGCCTCCACCCAAACCGGCACCCATTGGGATTACTTTGTGCAGGTAAACGGTAAGACCCGGCAAGGGAAACTCGGCGTGAAAAAGGCGAATCGCTTTCAACACCAGATTGTTGTCCGGATTGCCCTCAACTGCGCGTCCGCTCGGATGAAATTTCACTGTACCCGCAGGAGCGTTTTCATCCACCACCAGCTCGAGCACATCGCACAATGCAATTGGGTAAAACACGCTCACCAGATTGTGGTAGCCATCGCTGCGCTTATCGGTAATCTGCAATCCGATGTTAATTTTTGCCGGCGGAAAAACGATCATGTAATGGCTTTATTAGATTTGTGTGAATTTGAAGTTCGTAAAAATCCTGAAGCGAAGGTACAGGTTCGGATCGAATGTGTAAATTGCACATCCTTTAAAATCGGATTATGAACTTTCTGGATTTTGAACAACCCATTGCAGATTTGTACACGCAGCTTGGTGAAGCGCGCGAACTGGCGGAAAAAAGTGGTGTCGATATGCAAAAGGCAATCGCCGAACTTGAACAGAAAATTGAGACTACGCGGAGAGATATTTACAAGCAACTCTCACCCTGGCAACGTGTTCAGGTAAGTCGTCACCCCGACCGACCCTACGCACTTTCCTACATTCACTACCTCACCGACGGTAATTTTCAGGAATTGCACGGCGATCGCACCGTAAAAGACGACAAAGCCATGGTGGGCGGATTGGGCTGTGTCGACGGCCAGTCGA
>JBKCFX010000261.1:0-2575 GCA_046303595.1 Bacteroidia bacterium | reverse complement strand
ACTATGGCTTCAGCGAAAATGAAACGCATTGTACATATTGGCGTCATCGTCCTTGCATGCCTAGTATTTAAAAGAATAGAAGCACAAAGCGTAATAAAGTCCATCCTCCGATTGCCCGATACCGGACAGAACCAGAGTTTTACATCCAACTTTGGCGAGGATAGCGATTACAGCATACACTCTCCGGGATTTATCGATAATGGAAATGGAACCCTTACAGACACTGTTACAGGTTTGCATTGGCAGCAAAGCGATGGCGGTGAAATGACCTTTGCACAGGCTCAGCAATATTCCGACACGCTTACGCTTGCCGGCTATACCAATTGGCGTTTGCCAACAGCACTGGAATCATTTAGCATTCTCAATCATCAACAAGCGAATCCGGCGCTCGACGCTGCGGTTTTTCCTGTAACGGCTGCCGAATATTGGTGGACCTCGCAAACCCAGGTGAACAACGCTCAAAAGGTTTGGGCCATCAATGCCGGGGGTGGAATCGGCAACCATCCGATAAACGAAACCATAAGTGCCGGAGGCAACAAACGTTTTCATGCACGGGCTGTGCGCGATGTGGTTCTGCCCGAAACACTTGCGGTTCGGTTTACCAACAACAACGACGGTACCATCAGCGATGTACTTACAGGACTTCAATGGCAATCGGTAGCATTCGCCGATTCCATTACTTGGGAAGAAGCGCTCAATTATGCCGAAGCGCTCGATTTAGGAGGCTATACCGATTGGCGTCTGCCCAATATTAAAGAACTGCAATCCATCAACGATGTGGGTATTTCTTCTCCAAGCTTAAATCCGAATTTATTTCAAATCGGCGGGGTGCAAAAAATTTGGTCGTCAACAAGCCTTCCCAATCAACCAACTAAGGCCTGGTATATGCAAACCCAGTTCGGAATCACAACCTATGCGCTAAAAACCGCTCAAAATAAGCTTTTGTGTGTGCGAGGCGAAAGCAGCATTGTAACAGCTATTGATAAGGTAAATAGTGCTTATCATCCTTATCCCAATCCCTTCAATAATTTTATCCGTGTTCCCGAAATTATAGATGGCGAAAGTGTAGCGCTTTATTCCTCAACAGGGCAATGTGTTGCGCGAATAAAAAATGCAACCTTACTGGAAACAGATAATTTACCTTCAGGCATTTACTGGCTTCGTCGCTCAGAAATGCCCGCACAACATTTCAAACTCATCAAAATCGACTAAATTTAAATCATCCCTACATGAAAATTACTTCTGCTTTAGCGTTCGTTTTTGTTTTTTGCCTCAATGCACAGGCGCAGTTAAATTCCATTTTACTTGGCCGCCCAACCCAGCAGGCTATTACTGCAAGCGTGCTTTTTGAGTCGCCTTCAGAATTCTATATAGAATATGGCATTGCTCAAGGCCAGTATGTGCAAAGCACGAGTGTTTTCCAGAGTCTGTTAAACGTTCCGGAAGAAGTAGAGCTCACCGGCCTCCAGGCCAATACCCGGTATTATTACCGTTTGCATCACAGGGCAATTGGCAGCCAAACCTTTACGGCAACAAACGAATATTCCTTCCAAACCCAGCGGCCTTCGGGAGAATCGTTTGTATTTACACTCGAAGCCGATGAGCATTTATACGATAAAAAAGGAAGCGATAATTTGTATCAGGTATGCCTCAACAACCAGGCACTCGATAATCCCGATTTCATGATTTCATTGGGCGATATTTTTGGCGACGACCATACTCCAGATTCTATTACCTCGGCAGAACTCGATGATTTGCATCGGTATTACCGTCCATTTTTGGGCTCATTGTGCCATTCGGTTCCCTTTTATGTATGCTTAGGCAACCATGAAGGCGAAAACGATTTTTACCTAGCTCAGAATCCACCCAATAATTTGGCTGTATGGGCCACGCAATGGCGCAAAGCATATTATCCCAACCCGGCACCCAACGAATTCTATACAGGAAATGAAACCATAGAAGGATTTGGCATCGAAAATCCGGAGAATTATTATGCTTGGACTTGGGGCGATGCCCTTTTTGTTGTGCTTGATGTGTACCGCGACCAGTGCGACACCTCGGCTAAACCTAAAACGTGGGACTGGACCCTAGGCTTACCGCAGTACAACTGGCTCAAAACCACACTCGAGGGATCTACCGCCGAACATAAATTTGTTTTTGCGCATCATGTGCGCGGACAGGACCGCGGAGGCGTTACCTGCGCTACTAAGTTTGAATGGGGCGGGTACCAGCAAAACGGACAAACCTACACATTCGATGTAAACCGACCCGATATGGCCATGCCCATCCATCAGCTTTTTGTTGAAAATGGCGTCGATATTTTCTTTCAGGGCCACGACCACGTTTTTGCGCACGAAGTGCTCGACAACATTGTTTATCAAACCGCTCCTATGGCGGCCGATTCGACCTACGAAATCGGCATGTTGGCCAACGCCGATGCTTTTGTGAGCGAGACCCTCGATGGAAGCGGACATTTGCGTATTTCGGTGCAGCCGGGCTGCGTTACGGTCGATTTTGTGCGGGCCTATCTGCCGCAAGATACCATTGGAGGTGTTCATACCAATGGCGAAGTAGC
>JBKCFX010000260.1:0-3349 GCA_046303595.1 Bacteroidia bacterium | reverse complement strand
GGATTGCCCCCCGTAAAAACCCCCACAAAACCCCATAATGGGCGCGGCGTTGCAAACCCACCGCCGCAAAAACCACGACTCCCGAAATTGAATTTCAGGAATACGTATCGTTTCCGAGTTGCTGCTTTTTTGGTAGCAAATATTGCTTTGAAGGTAAAGTTTCCAAAGTCTCAATGTGTGCGTTAATCCAAGGCGCATAACATTTACAGTGCCCGAATCCTGAACAGGCTTGGCGAGCGAATCGAGGTAAATAAACCCATTCGTATTCTGCCAGGAAGCAATGAGGCTTAAGCGCAATTTTTTGGCATTCAATTCGGCTGCAAAATTTTGGTGTTTGATTGGATCAAAATCGTTTTTCCATCGACCGAAATTGGATACGAAATGCAGCAACTGCCCATCGGGTGTTTGTTTGAATTGGTTTGCGCGAATTCCAATCGTGAATCCTTTGCCCAGCTCTTGCTTATAGCGAATGTCAAGATTTTGGTCGCCTGCATTGAAGCCCGCGTAAAAATACTCGCCCCGTGCATCCAATGTAGTGGTTCGATTCGCTAAACGCAGCGCCAGGCCGGCACTTTGGTTAAATACATCGAACAATACCTGTTCATTTGCGATGAACTGTGCAGCATTTAGTACGGCCCATTGTTGGCGAACAAATGCCCGCGCATCAAAACGTAAAAACTTCGATGTATCGGCACCCGACGAAATGCGCATCAACGCCGATTCCGAAACAAAGCGTTGCATGTTGTAGGTGGTGCTTAAGCGACTATTTTCGAAAACGGTGTCGTAATAGGCGTTTTCCGGCTGCTCGTCGTCGTAGGCGTGTTTCTGAAATCCATGCAAAAAGGTATGCTGCACGCGGAGAAATCCTCCTTTTTTTGCCTGCAGCGAGTCGTTGAACGAACGAAATAGATCAACATGCTGGCGTACCAACAATCCATTCTGAAAAACCTCGTTGCGCGCAATGCCAAGGTTAATCGGCAATAACTTCGGATTGCTTCGGATTTCAGTACCATACAAACTATCTCCTTCGGCAGTTAATCCACCGTTTTCTTGACTCACACCTTTGTGATATACTGCGGCAGCCAAAACCTGGTAACGCCCTTTTCCGGGCTTGAATAGGGCATGTAGGCGTAAAGCCGAATGTGCCGCAGCCTGTCTTACATACTGACCTTCGGAATTTACGCGTTTGAATTCAAAGCCCGCGTTGAATTTCTTGCCAATATTTTGGGTGTGGAGCAAACGGAAAAAATTTTCCACCTTACCTCCTTGCACATAAAAAGCTTCTGTGTAAGGTGCTTGCGCATCGTAAACCAATTGGTCTTCGAGCTGAAAGGTGTAGGGCTCGAAGGCTCTAAACCCGAAGTGAAATCCCCGGTTAAACTGCTGATTGTAAACGAGCGACTGAAAGGGATTTCCAAGATTGCCGAGACTCGTGTTGAAATACTGCGTTCGATACCAGGTTTGGTACAGCTGCATGCCGTCGAGGTTCGTTGAAAGCGCTGTTCCTTTGTCGCCCGAATGTTCGGTCGACTCAAGCGTATAGGCTACGATACGTGCCGAATCGCGGCTAACGGTTGCTTCGGTTTGTGCGAAAACGCTGAATTGAGAAAGAATACAGGCTGCTATGAGTAGGCTTCGGAGCGAAATCCCGGGCAGATTATACATGCCGTAAAAGTAGCATATTCGGGATGAAATGGAATAACGCACGGGAATTTGGGTTAAAAACGCAAAGCCCATTCTTTTGCACAAACGCGCCAGGGGTTGAAGCGAAAAGCCCGAAATGCCGAGCGCGAAGCTATTGGCGAAGCGATTTGGCAGCGGACTTGTAGCGAAAAATCCGCCCGTGGCGCCCAAAAAATTGGCTATTTTGCATAACGAAGTACCTGTAAACGTTGTTTGGACGAGTTAGAATAGTATACCCAATTGGCATCATTGTTGTAAACGGCGCAAAATGAAAAAACTACAGTACTCGCTTCTTATATATTTCCTTTTCGGTTCAGGATTACTAACGATAAACGCGCAACTGTCTCATATTGAAGGCTTCGGAATCGGGAGTTCCTTGACTCCGGAAAATTCTGTAAATGAAATTATTGTTGATTCGCTCGGGAATTTCTATGCCATTGGAACCTTTGCCGGAACATTGGATTTTAATCCGCTCGGAACTCCATATTTTCTAGCAGCCAATGCCGGCGATGCCTTTATTGCCAAGTACAATAGTGAGCGAGAGCTGGTCTGGGCGCATGCGCTTGGGGGGCCGTCGTACGATTTTGGACTCCAAATTGCGTTTGGAAAAAACAATGATTTGCTCATTGGAGGCACCTACAACGCTACTGTAGATTTTAACCCATCGCCGGCTCCTGAGGATACGTTTTTTCTCTCAGAGGTGGGCGTTGCAAACGATATTTTCTTGGCTCGATTCGATACATCGGGAAACTTTATCTGGGCTGGTGGGCTGTTTTGTCCGAACAGCGGAATTCGTTATCTCGCCCAATTGCTTGCTGATGAAACGGGCAATATCATAGCCTACGGTCATTTCGACAGTACCGTTGATTTTGATCCGGCAATTGGCACATCAACAACGCGCACAACTGCGGGATCAACCGATTTATTTGTGCTCAAACTCTCGCCCGAGGGAGAATTTCTGGATGTGCAACAATTTGGATCCACGTTGCAGGATCTTTCGGGCGATCTTGTGTTTATGCCGGGCGGAAATTATTTTATTTCAGGCTCAATTCGTGCACCAGTCGATTTTGACCCTTCTGTTTCTTCTGCAATTTTAGCGGCAAGTACGAAAGATTGTTTCATTGCCAAATATTCGGCCGACATGGATTACCTCGCAGGTATGGTGTTAGCAGGGCCCTATAATTTCGACGGATTAAATCGCATGGATATAAATGCTGCCGGGACTAAAATTCTTGTAAACGGTCTGTTTTCCGACAGTCTTGAACTCAATCCGCTTGGAAATTCATTCAAGGTTTTTTCAGATGGTTTTTCGGAAGATATTTTCGCAGCCATGTACGATACTTCGTTGCATTTAATTACAGGCTTTAAAATTGGTGGGGCCGGCAGCGATGCCAGTTCGGCCATTCGCTTTGAAGCCCATACCGACAATTTCTGGATAGCAGGAAATACGCCTCAGCCATGCGATTTTGATCCTTCCCCTCTTTTTTACGGCACACCACAAAACACATCCAATTCCAGTTTCGTAGCTCAATATGATTCGTTGGGTAATTATCGCTACAGTTATGCCTTTGAGGGCAGCGGCACAACGCGGACCTATTGTCTTGAATACAGAAACGACAATGAGTTACTCATTGCCGGAAAGTATTCAGATATCGTAGACCTCGAT
>JBKCFX010000259.1:0-6337 GCA_046303595.1 Bacteroidia bacterium | reverse complement strand
GGTATACATTAAACGATATGCATGAAGCAGTTTTTCCGCCTCAATTTGCCAATTATACTCCCGAATTGCTGCTTCCTTGCCTTTGTTGCCCATCTCCGACAATACGTCCGATTTTGCTAATAAATCAAGCAGTAGGTTTTTTATGGCATCAGAATTTTTGGGGTTTACCGTAATGCCACATTTGTTTTTGGCGAGAATAGCCTTCCAAAGGGGGAAGTCAGATGCCACAACAGGCAAACCGGCAAGCATGTATTCAAACATTTTTATGGGTAAAGAATCGAGGTAATTTTGCTGCGGATACAAGGTTACAAGCCCTATTTCTGATGTAGCCATCAACTCTGCAACTTCGAGCCGGTTTAAAAAGCCACGCTCTGTAACGTTGCTCCATCCCTTTAGTGATTTTAATTCTTCTCTAAAACTATCGGGCGAAAAATTGCCGGCAAGGTGCAATTCGATTGATGTGCCTTCAATAGCTTGAACAATCTCCTTTATGCCTCTAATTTCTGTGAGTGCTCCAATATAACAGACTTTGTTTTTAACTCGTGGTTTCGTATTCGTATTGAATTCTGTTAATAGTGGATAATTGCAAACATCGATGGTTTTTTCATTTAAATTCGAAAATCTACTTCTTATAAATGGCGTGGCGGCAACAATTAAATCGACCTTTCGTGCTTGCCTGTTTTCATAGACTTCAAATACAGAGGCAATAAGTTTTCTTAAGATTTTGGGAATCCAGTATTTCCCTAAAATTTGCCGTGGCACATCTTCGTGCACGTCGTAAATAATCTTTTTTTTCTTCTGCTTAAATTTACCTGCAAACTGTAGGAGTTCAGGATCGTGAAAGTGATAAATATCAGCATCGCATTCGAGGGCCTTTTTATAAACTGAGGCTGCTGTGTGTAGCATTCGTGCGAACCTCGACTTATGGCTATGGTCAGTGCCCCAAATATGAACCCCATCTTCTACTCCGTTTTTATTGCCCGAATGAACAAGATACACTTCATAACCAGCACTAGCCAACGACTTACATTCTTTTAAAAAGATTCTGACGTCGTTCCATTGATGAGCTGATGTAAAATGGCAAACTTTTATCTTATCGGGTATTTTATCCATCAATCGAATGCTACATTATACAGCTTTGCCCATCGCGCTACATTGAATAATTTCCAAATAGCATTGTCGTCTAAAGATTGTAAATTTTCTATATTCATGAAATTTCTGAGAAAGACTGAATTTTTAATTTCAGCATGAAAAAACGTTTTGTTTTTTAACCATTGATTTACAGGCGCTTCAAATCCTACTTTGTTTTTTCGCCAAACAATCTCTGCTGGCAACTTAGACTTTATGGCTTGGCGAAGTATATACTTTGTCCAACCTTTGTGAATTTTATAGTCATTACGAATCGATAATGACGCTTCAACCAGTTTATAATCTAAAAAAGGTAAACGCGTTTCTATCGAAAAATGCATCGAATTGCGGTCCTCGTATTTTAACAAATGTGGTAATTGTGTTTTACTCAATTCTGTTATTTGAAGCTTTTTAATGTCTTTGTAGCTATCCGCAATTTGTTTCACAAGGTTTTTGTCAACAAGTTGTAGGTATTGCTCTTTAATGGAATCCCAACGTTTTTTTTGTCGTTGAATTCTCAATTTCGAAGAAGTGAAATAAGCATAGTATTGTACCAATTTAAATAGCCCAAGTTTAGAATGCCTGCTTGCTGATAGAATACTCCCAGGTAATTTAATTGGATTCTGTAAAAGAAAATATGCCGGATAATAGCGTTCATATCCCAAGAGTGTTTCATCGCCTCCCTGTCCATCTAATAGTACTTTCAGTCCTGCTTTGTTAACCATTTGCATCACAAAGTACTGCATTACAATCGATGGCGAACCAAATGGTTCTTCCTGCAATTGAATAATCTGGTCGATTGCTGCAATAAATTCATCTGTTTCAGGCTTAACAGTGTGCCATTTTAAATTACAATGCGCCACTACACCTTGGGCAAATTCAGTTTCATCGCGGCTTGAATCGAGCGATTGTGCAGTAAAGGCAGAAAATTGTGGCCCTTTGTTGCTTGCTGTAATTTTTGCTGCAATAGAAGCTACGGCCGAACTATCGAGTCCGCCGCTTAAACATGTTCCAACTTCTACATCACTTCGGAGGCGGTAGGTTACAGATCGTTTAAATTCATTTGACCAATGTTTTACAGACTCATCGAGACTTAATTTTTCTAATCTATTGTCTATCGAAATAGCGTAATACCTGTAAATTTTTTTCTTGTGTGTCGCAAGAGAGTATACTAAGTTATGGGAAGGTTTGAGTTCAAATACATTTTCAAAAAACGTTTCATCAGCATAATTTTCAAGGCCAAGCACAAGGTAATTGATCATTACCGCTTTGTTTACCCTTCGCGTTGTTATAAATGGCAAGAGTTGTTTAATTTCAGATCCAAACGCAAACGAAGATTCAGTTTCAGTGTAATAAAAAGGCTTTATACCAAAGCGGTCGCGGCTACAAAATAGTGTTTGTTCAACGTGATCATAAATGGCAAAAGCCCACATTCCGTTGAATTTGTTTACACATTCTTCGCCCCAAAATGCGTATGCAGCTAAAATAACCTCAGTGTCTGTTTCAGACGAAAACGAAAACCCTTGCTGCATCAATTCTTCGCGTAATTCAAGGTAATTATACACTTCGCCATTGTATACTATCGTCCACCGGTCAGAACGGGTCATGGGCTGTTTGCCCGATTCACTAAGATCCAGAATTGCTAATCGTCTATGTCCCAATCCAAGTGAATTATCATAAAAATAACCAAAACCATCAGGTCCGCGGTGCTTAATAACATCGGTCATTTTTTCCAGTTCTAGACGCGATATATGCTCGTTTTTTTTATCAATAATTCCTGAGATACCGCACATTACAAGACCAAATTGAATTTTCTCTTAAAGAGTAGATATAAAAAGACTGTTAGCAACCATCCACCTGAAAACAATAACGTAAGCAGTGAAGTTGATGTAAGCATTATTATTGGGAAGAAATTAAGTATGAATAAGAGTTTCGTACTAGGAAATATTCCCTGTAAAAAAAACAGCCAAAAAGCCATAACTATGCCGGAAAGCAATAAGCCCCCAAAACCAAAATTAGCATAATCGTACATGAAACTTGCGGTGTTTACGGAACCTCTTAAACCATCTGCAGCATATTGCGGATACAATTCAGCATACAAATCATTGGAGTATTCGACCAATGGAACATGCCGCAACTTTGCAACAAAACTGTATCCATTTCCATACAGAAAAGGGTATTTAGAAGGAATGTTATTGAACCACAGGCCTACAACCTTGCCCGGTACTATTAAGATTCGGTTTACGATACCGCTTGATCCGGCTTGAAAGGATTTGAATTCGTCTTTCGGGTTAAGTTTTATTTCGGTTTTATCAACTGTTCTGGGTTGAATTCCTCTTAGTTCGGGATTTGAGGCATAAATTAAGCCATACACGCCCAATACAACCAAAAAGCTTAATACACCTGCTTGTATCCATTTTCGCTGAAATAGTGAATAAAGAATTACGGGCGAAAGCAACAAGAGAAAATAATTTTTTTGAAGTAAATTAATCTCATAAAATAATGATACGAACAGCATCAAGATAAACCAAAACCAATGCTTTTGAATCAATAGCATCAACAAAATAAAGGGTAGAAAACCCTTCACTAACAAACTTGATCCGTAATTAATCCAAGTGCTGCCATCTTCAGTAATAGATTGGCGCAATCGAGCCGTTTCAAGGATATCTGTTTTTTGCCAACATTCATAGATCGGAATTTCACCGATACATATAAAGTGTATCCCAATAAATAGTAAGGAGAAAAATAGAAGCAAATTTTGAAATTTCGCCTGCCATTCAAAATTGAACTCAAAATGACCCAGTGATTTCAGAAAATTAGGTGTAAAATAACGTTGTAACAACCACGAGACAAGTATAAATGATCCTAGATAGCCAAAGATAAAGTGAAGGTATCGCGTTCCCGTATAGTCCGTAAGTCCGATCAGTAAGATGGCGGTGAAGAAACAATGAATCAACATTAATTCACGATTTCTGATGGAGAGTAGCACATTATGCCGCAAGCGCATTATCAAAGCGTCGGATGGTTTGGATTATCAAAATCAAATATACCGAGTAAGAAATGATTTCGGCAAGTAATAACATATATAAAAATTGCTCTATATCAAGCCCCTTTAAAAAGACAAGGCTTCCCAGTACCAATGAATAAAAAATCTGCCAAGCACCGGAAATTTTAACTTTCTCCAAGGCAGGAAAAACGCTGCTTAATGGTGCAACCACAAAACGCATATAGTAGGAGCCGGCAAGTATAGCTGCAAACAAGCCTGATGTAGCCCATTCATTACCAAAAACAAGCTTAAACACCTCAACGCCATGAGTAGTTAGAATTAAGAAAAAAGGGAAAAAGCAGAGAGTTAAAACGAAGGCAATCCCTAAATACCAGCGAGCCAGCGGCTTATGAGTACTTTTTAATTCTATGGTTTTTCTTAGCAGAACCTGGCTAAAAGCCGCAGAAATCAAAGCGATGGGAATAATGAGCACCATGCGCGATAATTGAAAGTAACCAGTTGTCTCGACACTGTACCAGGATGTAAGAAAAAGGACTGGCAAATTTGCACTGAGCGAATCGAGAAAAGCCGGAAAGGACGCAAAATAAATAAACTTCCGATAACGATTTGTAAGCAGGCTGCGTTCGCCTTTTTTAAGTCTTTGCCATGTAAATCCATTCTTAATGCTCTGATAGTAGCCCATTACAGCTCCAATCAATCGGCCAATTATTTCAGAAAAAACCAAACCTGCATTTAATTTAAAGATACCCACCAATAGGTTTAGTGCAGTAGTGCTTGATGTCTGACTTATTTTATTGGCTCCTGAAGCCCAATATGCATTTTTACGCAATAGCCAATAACTAATTAATTGATAACCTGCATAGAAGAAAATCGCAGGGCCTAACCAAACATAATATGGTTTGAAAGCAGGGGGTACTTCGATAAAAAATAGAGCTTTGTTTTGTGCAAATATGAAAACCAATCCAAAAGCGACGCTCACCCAAAACGAAATCTCAATGCCTAACCGAACAATCTTGGCAGCCTCTGTGTCTGTTTCGGGTAATACAACAGCAAGTTCAAGTCGTCCGGATGCTAAAACCGAAAGTGCCCCCGCCACTGTTAAAAACAAGGCCATAACTCCGAATTCTTCGGGTTTGAAAAGCCTTGATAAAAAGGGAGATGCCAGAACAGGAATGGCTTGCGACACTCCGGTACTAATCATAAGGATTAACGAGTTTCTGTAAAACGAAGCATGATTTCCAAACACGCGTTTTAACATGGTTAAAGAATAACTATGTGAGAATAACTCATCGCTATTAGCCTCATCATTAAACGTATGCTCGGCATAGTTCGCCCTTTCCCTATTTCGCTATACTCACCGCCCGCGTTTCACGTATCACAGTTACCTTAACCTGACCCGGATACGTCATTTCGTTCTGAATCTTCTGCGAAATTGTAAACGAAAGCATTTCAGCGTCTTTATCGGTTACTTTCTCACTTTCTACGATAACACGAAGTTCACGCCCGGCTTGAATAGCATACGTGCTCGAAACGCCTGCTTGCGACATCGCCAGTGCTTCCATGTCCTTCAATCGCTTGATGTAGCTTTCAACTACTTCGCGGCGTGCGCCCGGACGCGCACCCGAAATGGCATCACAAACCTGCACAATCGGCGAAATCAAACTGGTCATCTCAATCTCGTCGTGGTGCGCTCCAATTGCATTGCATACTTCAGGCTTTTCCTTGAATTTCTCGGCGAGTTTCATACCGAGAATTGCGTGTGGTACTTCCGGCTCATCATCGGGCACTTTCCCAATATCGTGAAGCAAGCCGGCACGTTTAGCCAACTTAACGTTCAATCCAAGTTCGGCAGCCATAATTGCGCACAAATTCGCAACCTCGCGGCTGTGCTGCAATAAGTTTTGTCCATACGACGAACGATACTTCATACGCCCAACCATTCGGGTTAATTCAGGATGAAGACCATGAATACCTAAGTCAATGCACGTGCGTTTTCCTGTTTCTGCGATTTCTTCCTCAATCTGGCGTTTAATCTTTGCAACCACCTCTTCAATACGTGCCGGGTGGATACGGCCGTCGGTTACCAACTGGTGCAATGCCAAACGGGCAATTTCGCGACGAACAGGATCAAAACAACTTAAGATGATGGCCTCGGGTGTATCGTCGACAATAATTTCAACGCCTGTAGCCGCTTCGATTGCA
>JBKCFX010000258.1:0-8872 GCA_046303595.1 Bacteroidia bacterium | reverse complement strand
ATTGGTAAATGGTAAAACTTCTCCATTTCCCATGTTTCTACTGCTGTTCCCTTTTTTGGAGGGTCTTCGGTTTTAAGCCCTAAATTCGTTGTTTTCTTAACAGATTCTGGAAGAATACTCATCATATTCTTTTTAAATTCTATGATCTTATTTTTAAGATCAGTAGCCTTTCCTTTCGCGTTCGCCGTTCCGTCTCCACACATGATGCGTGTGCAATTGTCGTATTTGTCTTTATTTTGAACGGTCGACAAGCTATCCAGTTTTTTGGCGGCTACATCTTTGGCGATTTGATCTTCTGCAACAATTAATTCTGTTTTGATGTCATCGATATATTGATGTATATCGTTCGCCCATTTTTTCAGCTTTTTAGAGTCATCAACAGCTTTTCTTGCGCGAACCGGGTCGTTTGCCAATTGTGCCTCAAGCGAGGAATACAATAGGTTGTTGTTGTTGGTGAAATTTTTATCGGTCTGAACCAAACCATTATTAACAACAACGAACGCATCCAAGATTTCTTTTGATACGTTTAGCGCCAAAAGGGCCGTAAGTACCAAATACATCATCCCGATCATTTTCTGTCTGGGCGTTTCTTTACCACCTGCCATTTTATTCTTCTTTAGAAATTAGATTTGTGAAAGAAACGATTAACGATTTATATTCATTGCGCTCAACATGTTACCATAAATGGTATTAAGCGAAGTCAAATTTGTAGTGAGTTGCGACATTTCTTCTTTGTAACGCTTGGTGTCGTTAACAGAATCCTGAAGATTGCTCATCAATTGCTCAATGCCATCGTAGAAACGGTTTGTTGCCTGAGCGTGCTGCTCTGCTCCGCGCAACTGAAGTTCATAAACGGAGTTTAATTCCGTGAGGTTTTTAGATACGCGTTGAAGTTGTTCGCCATAGCTTTGTCCGTCGGCATTTGTAAGTGTCATGCTATCGAGCGACTCAGAGGCCTTCATATAACGCTCTGCAAGCGTGCCGACTTGGTTCGATGCCGACTTTATGTTTGAAACATATTCATCTGTTGCAACGGATGCATCGGTAATGTCTGCAAGTTTTGACGTGTTATCGGAAAGTGCTTTAAACGAATTCCCTAAGCTCTCAATTAATTCAGGACCAATTTTGGCTTCTTCAAGCATTTTATCCAATTGTTGAGATACCGCGTCTTTGCTGTTCGACGCTTTAACCGCCTTTTTATCATGGCCGTGGCCCTCATCGTGCATTCCGGCAAGTTCCGGATAAACCAATGTCCAATCTGGATCTTCATGTGGTTTTTCAAAAGCAGAAAGAAAGAAAATCGCCGCTTCCGTTAATAGACCAACTGTGAGCATTTCGTTTGCCCCCGGCCAGTGGAGGATTTTGAAAAGCGCACCTACGATTACCACCGCAGCACCAAGTCCGTAGACCATGCCCATGATTCTTTTTCCCTTTTTCGTTGCAAGAAAATTTGCCATTGTTTTTTTGAATTAAAGTGTGTGGATGAATTAAAAAAAAATTAGAGTTTAAAAGAAATACTTGTCTGACACTAGTCGGTAACGTCGTATTTGTCGCGACCAATGTATGAAATTACGCAGCGGAAGCCTATGTAGCACTTGGCAGTGTCTTGATACTCGTAAGTGCGGGTTCCGGTTTGTAGAAAATAAGATACATCTTTCCAAGACCCACCGCGAATTACCTTGCGCTTTAATGCGATTGGATCGCTGTCTTTAGCTTCATAGTTATAATCGGGACTGTTGTCGTGTGAAAAGTTGTATGCCGATTCATCGTAGGCGTTTGATGTCCACTCGGCAACATTTCCCGCCATACAGTATAAGCCATATCCATTCGGGTTGTACATGTCTGCACGGAGTGTTGTTAAGCCACCATCGTCGATGTAATTACCACGAAGCGGTTTAAAATTGGCAAGGAAGCACCCCACACTGTTTCGTATGTAAGGCCCGCCCCAAGGATAGGGGCTTAAGTCGAGACCACCGCGTGAAGCATATTCCCATTCAGATTCTGTTGGTAAACGGTAATTTTGTTCGTACGTGTTGCCGTTTTCTTCGAGATACCCGTTGCGAAGGTTTGTTCTCCAAACACTGAATGCGCGAGCCTGTTTCCAATTTACACCAACTACAGGATAATCATCGTAGCCGGGATGCCAAAAATACATGTTTGTGAGAGGCTCGTTGTATGAATAGGTGAAATCGTGTATCCACGCAAGTGTGTCCGGATAAACGTTTACACTTTCCTTAATGATAAATTTAGAACGGTCTTTTAGTCCCTGAGGGCGATTCGCTCGTTTGGCGGCTGCCTGATAATCGATCCACCAAAAATCATAGAAAAATTTACGTGTATCAAACTCCTTGCGACCATAGAAGCGTTCGTTTTCTGGTAAATACATGGGTTCGAGCGCTTCGCGAATCTCTTCGTCTTTGTCGTCGTACTTAAGTCTCTCATCATAATTAAGATGAGGAACCGGGTAATCCTGATCAAATTGATCTGTTGTAATCAACCACGTTTCTTCGTCTACTTCGCCAAGCATTCTTCGTGCAATGGAATCTCTAACCCAATCTACAAACTGACGGTATTCGTTGTTCGTGATTTCCGTTTGATCCATGTAATAAGCAGGAAGTGAAACGGTCTTCGATTGTGCCGTAACACCAAAAGTAACATCTTGGTCGCTCGGGCCCATGTTGAAACTTCCCATAGGAATGTAAACCATGCCATATGGATCCTCCTGGAACCAGTTTTCCCGACCTTGAACACCGGTAAGGTATCCATTGCCGTCGTTTCCGCAGCTGCTCAGCATTACTGCAGCTCCAAGCACAAGTGCTCCGGAAAGCGCATTAGCAGAAAAATTACGTGACTTTATCATAGTCTTCAGGTTTGTGTTGGATTGTATAAGTTGAAACAATCTGATGGCCTGTTTTGAGAGGGGTAAACGATGAGGAATTAAACCGGTTTCGGCTAGTTTTATAAATATCTTACGTTACGATATACCTGACGCGGCTTTTCAATTTTTATTTTAAAGCAATAGTTCAACATGAACTCCAAAGTGCCATTGTTATAAGGATTCAGCTTCGAAGTGTTCACATCATACGCCAGACCCAATTTGAGATCTTTCCACACATTTCCTCCTAACATTACAACAACTGCGTCTTGCATACGATACGATAAACCGCCAAAGTAGCGACTTTTATAGTGAACGTTACAATTTACATCCAATTGTGTGGAAGCTGCATTTTTAACAAAAATTGAGGGAACCACCATCAAATCAGGATTTGCAAGTTGTAGGTTGTAACCGCCCATGAAATACAAATGCATACGCGACTTGTATTGAACAGTTCCCATATCAAATGTAGATTGAGGCAAGTGGTTGGCAGAAATTCCGGCATAGAATTTTTGTGAGGTATAGTATGCACCAACACCAACATCAAAAGCGGTTGCAGAAAGTTCGGACACAGGAATGGATTGATCTCCGCTCTGAAGAGGGTTTAAACCTTTGCCCAACGTTTTGTTGATGATACCAACATCAAGGCCCCCACCAAGTATTCCGTCGCCCAACGCATAATGGTATGAATATGCGAGTTTCGCCTGAACAGAATTTTCAACACCAATCTGATCGCTCATAATCGAAAGCCCCAAGCCACCTTTCAAAACTTTCACAGGAGCATCAAGGTTGAGAATAAATGTGCTTGGATTGCCTTCAAATCCCATCCATTGATTACGCCCGATTGCCGTAGCACAAATAGAACCTGTCGTACCGGCATATCCGGCATTTACCGCCATTCGGTTAAACATGTTCATACTCAACTGAGGGTCTTGCTGAGAGAAGCTCTTAAGTGAGCAGATTGCAAGGGCAGCAACGGCTATCCGTTTTTTCATTGGGCGTTCGTTTTGGTGCGTTATAGTTTATAAGGTCGCTAAAATACGCAAATTAATTTCATATCCACAAGCTAAATTGTGGATAATCGGTTAATAAAATGTTTGGATTCCGGCGCAAAGGCCTGATTATCAAAACCAAAATTTAAGAAAGCTTTTGGTGTGTTCGCCACCACGTTTCCGGAAGCTCGCCCGACAAGGCCTGTTGGTAATCTTCATAATTACAGGGTACAATATGATGCCTGTTCGCCCGTCCATGCAATTTTGCAAACGAAGGCACTTTCATCCACCATCTGCCACTGCGTGAACTCTTGTAAAACACAAGTTCTTCGACTTCGTTGGTTCCGCCTATGGTATAGGTTAAAAAGTCTGCTTCCTTTCCTATTTGTCCGTCATCAATTCGCGCTTCATAACCGTCGTTCAAGTGCCATATTAGTTGTGCGAGCAATGCCGCGCTGATTGTATTCAATCCCATGCCCGAAAAACCACAAAGCACAATGCATTTTAATTTGCCCCCATGGCCTGCATAGCGCATTAGTCTACAGGCCTCTTCTGCATAAAGTCCATTTGGATTCGAAAATTCCAGTATGCCGGTATCGGATGAGCGTACTGCACCTAGGTCAAAACTAATTAGCTCTGCATTTCTGAAGAAGGGTTCTGTTAGTTTTATCTTATCACGAACATCTCCCAGTCGAATTAAATCAAAATGAAAATCTTCCAAAATTTTAAGCGCCTCGGGATTACTCAGATATTGCTGATATGCCAGTAACGAGTAATTGAAAAGAAAATTCGGTATATGGGAAATCAGATGTGTTAACCAGTTTTTTTCTCCAATTAATTCTGTCATTTCTCCTAAATCCGGTGATTCATCAACCGATAAAAGGTTAACCGTTTCTTCAGACATACAGAAAGAGGTATATGCATGGTAGGTCGAAGATTGATATGGCGTTAGCAATACAGG
Organism: Bacteroidia bacterium; assembly: GCA_046303595.1. Classification (GTDB taxonomy): domain Bacteria; phylum Bacteroidota; class Bacteroidia; order M30B66; family M30B66; genus CAMCXT01. The sequence continues at coordinate 4,044 of JBKCFX010000258.1, read as the reverse complement.
CACAAAGCCCAAACGGCGCATTTCGAGGATTGTCTCCGGTAAATCTTCCGGCTTTCCTGTAAAATGCCCTGCATCGGCCAGCGTAAGTGCGGGCCAGTTGCCATATAATGTATACAGCGATTGCCGAACAGCATTTGTGGAAACTTCCTCTCCTTCCTCACAGAATGTAAATAACAATAAGCCCGGAGTTTTATGCTGAACAAAAAAATCTGCATCCCAAACCGAAATTTGAGAGCCAAGCTGTCGGGAAGAAAAGCCCTCTGAACGAACTTGTTCAATACACGCACTATCGAATTTACTAAAAACACTCATTATTTTGATGTGTTTTTATTGAAGCGTCTTTTTGGTTTTTTATCCGCTCCTGAGGCTTTTGCAGCAGCAATAATTCCGAGGCAATCTTCAAGCGATAAGGCTTCCGGTGTTTTATCCTTTGGAATTTTATAGTTTTCTTTTTCTTGAGAAATATAGGGCCCGTATCTGCCATTTAATATGGAAATAACCGGATCGGTATCGAAGGTTTGGATGACCTTCTTGGCATCCGACTCGCGTTTTGCGAGAATTAATTCAATTCCCCGTTCGCTCGTTATGGCCATTGGATCATCGGTTTTGGCCAACGAATAAAAACCATTGTTGTGGCGAATGTATGGCCCGAATTTACCAATTCCAACAACCATTTCTTTCAATTCAAACTCTCCAAGGCTACGTGGCAACTTAAATAAATCGAGCGCTTCATCGAGCGAAATACTTTCTATGCGCTGCCCTTTACGCAAATTGGCAAATCGTTTTTCAGCATCCTCGTTTTCGCCGATCTGCGCCAATGGCCCATAGCGACCAATTCGAGCATATACCGATTTGCCGGTTTTAGGATCCTGGCCCAAAAGACGGGCTCCGGTTGCGCGATCAGACTCCTCCAGCGTTTTATCGACCGTTTTGTGAAAGGGTTTGTAAAACGAATCAATCATAGACGACCAGTTTTTAAGGCCTTCCGCAATTTCATCAAATTCCTTCTCCACCTTGGCGGTGAAATGAAAATCCATGATTTGCTCGAAATGCTCCTGCAGAAAATCATTCACTACCGCGCCAATGTCGGTTGGAAACAATTTATTTCTCTCTGCCCCTGTGTTTTCGGTTTTAATTTCCGAGCCAATGGTTTGATTTTTTAGTCTTAAAACCTCATAGCTGCGAACCATCCCATCACGATCTTCCTTAATTACGTAATTACGTTTTTGTACGGTCGAAATGGTTGGTGCATAGGTAGAAGGCCGCCCAATACCAAGCTCCTCAAGTTTTTTAACCAGCGATGCTTCTGTGTAACGTGGTGGGGCGCTGCTGAATCGTTGTGTGGCCGTTAGTTCAAGCAGTTCGGTTCTCTGGCCTTCAGTCATTGGAGGCAATAGATTTGAATTTTCATCTTCATCATTGTTTGTTTCGGCTTCATCGACCGACTCGCTGTAAACCCGCAAGAATCCGTCAAAAAGAATTACTTCGCCCTGAGCTTCCAAAAAAAGCTTGGATTCTGAAGGCAATACTTGGGCGGTTGTTTTTTCTAAAGCCGCATCGCTCATTTGACTCGCAATGGTTCGTTTCCAAATGAGTTCGTAGAGCTTTTTTTCTTGGTTATCACTTCCTGCGCTAAGTGTGGCCATGTCGGTTGGACGAATGGCCTCGTGTGCCTCCTGCGCGCCTTTGTTCTTGTTCGCAAATATTCGTTTTTGGTGATACTGTGGGCCATACTGTTGTGCAATTTGATTTTTGGCTGCATCTAAGGCTGTCTCAGAGAGGTTAACACTATCGGTTCGCATGTACGAAATCTTTCCGGCCTCATAAAGTTTCTGCGCCAATACCATGGTCTGACTAACAGAATATCCGAGTTTACGCGAGGCTTCCTGCTGTAGCGTAGATGTTGTAAAAGGAGCAGACGGCGATTTCTTCGATGGCTTCTTCTCTACTTTTCCGATAGTGAATGTTGAACGCTGGCATTCCTGAAGAAACACTTCGGCATCCGATTTTTTAGGGAATCGTTGCGGTAAGGTTGCTTTGAAACTTTGTTTTTTTCCACCGTTCTGCAATTCGAACACGCCAACTACTCGGTAGGCCGACTCGCTTTTAAACTGCTGAACTTCCCTTTCGCGTTCTACAATTAGCCGAACTGCAACCGATTGAACACGTCCGGCCGATAGCGATGGCTTTACTTTTTTCCAAAGCACAGGCGACAATTCGTACCCAACTAAACGATCCAATACGCGCCGCGCCTGTTGAGCATCAACCAGATTTTGATCAATTTTTCGCGGTGTTTCGATGGCCTTTAGTATCGCCGTCTTAGTAATTTCGTGAAAAACGATACGCTTTGTGTTTTTATCAGAAAGTTTTAGCTCATCGAAAATATGCCAGGAAATAGCCTCCCCTTCACGGTCTTCATCGGATGCCAGCCAAATGGTTTCCGAAACCGCCGCTTTACGCTTTAACTCTTTAACCAATTCTTCCTTGTCTTTCGAAACAGAATACATTGGCTGGTATCCATTTTCTATATCGATACACAAATCCGATTTGTTTAAATCGCGAATGTGTCCGTAACTCGACATAACGGTAAAATCGGCTCCCAAATAACCCTCTATTGTTTTCGCTTTGGCAGGCGACTCAACGATAACCAGGTTTTTTATGGCATCGTTCGACTTTGTTTTTTTTGTGCTCATTTTTAAGGGGCTCAGAAGAAGTTAGGTCGGCAAAGAAAAAAAAAGAAATGCCACGATTCCAAATTTTCTCATTTCTCTTAACCATTAATGCTATTGCATTAGAATTTTTTCAACACACAATGCCGGTGTCATTTTGTCAGTCTTCGGGGTTTGTGTATTTTTGTTCCCCTTAATTTTATAACGTGGATATTTTACAAGACGAAAAACAAATCGACGAACAACGCCAAGGCGAGGTTTATCCGGAGTCGAAGCCGAATGTCGCCGGCAGGAAGCTGTTTCTTGAAAGCTATGGCTGCCAAATGAATTTTTCGGATAGCGAGATTGTTGCATCAATTTTAAAGGCAGATGGTTTTGTAACGACAAATAATTTAGATGAAGCGGATGTGGTTCTCGTAAACACATGTGCTATACGCGACAATGCAGAACAGCGGGTAAGAAATCGACTTACAGAATTTAACCGCATAAAACGAAATAACCCCAATGCGATTATTGGCGTGTTGGGGTGTATGGCCGAGCGTCTTAAATCGAAATTGCTCGAAGAAGAACAGCTTGTAGATATAGTTGTTGGCCCCGATGCATATCGCGATTTGCCAAATCTTTTAAAAACGGCTGAAGAAGGCCAACGGGCCATCAATGTGCTCTTGTCGAAGGAAGAAACCTATGCCGATATTAGTCCGGTTCGACTGGGTGGAAATGGCATTTCTGCCTGGATTTCCATTACACGCGGTTGCGATAACATGTGTTCGTTTTGTGTTGTTCCGTTTACACGTGGTCGCGAACGAAGCCGTGATCCTGAAACAATCGTTGAAGAAGCAATGGGGTTGTGGGAAAATGGCTACCGCGAAATAACGCTTTTGGGGCAGAATGTGGATTCATACCTTTGGTCGGGCGGTGGACTGAAGAAGGAGATTTATTCGCAGGAAGAGCTCGAAAAAGCCGTAAATTTTGCTCAATTGCTCGAGAAAGTTGCATTGGCCGTTCCACAGATGCGTATCCGTTTTTCGACATCGCATCCGAAAGACATGACCGATCAGGTTTTGGAAGTGATGGCACGATATGAAAACATTTGCAAATACATTCACCTTCCGGTGCAATCAGGAAATTCGCGCGTTCTTGAGTTAATGAACCGCCAGTATACGCGTGAATGGTATTTCGATCGCATTGCTGCCATCCGCCGCATTATTCCCGACTGTGGTATTTCGACCGATATTATTTCAGGCTTCTGCACAGAAACCGAAGAGGAGCATGCAGACACGCTGAGTTTAATGGAGAACGTTCGCTATGATTTTGCCTACATGTTTCGTTATTCTGAACGCCCGAAAACATTAGCAGAGCGCAAATACAAAGACGA
>JBKCFX010000257.1:0-3150 GCA_046303595.1 Bacteroidia bacterium | reverse complement strand
TCTTTGGGAAGCACCATTGAAATCGCAGCAGGCCTGGTTTATTAAAACCATGGGCGCCAATGTGAACCTTGGTAATATTGCCTATGATGATGTAATTCCACTCGAAACCTTGCGCTTGGGCTTGCGTGGCGATACCTTTTTCCAGTTTCTGCCCGAAGAATATCAAAAACTTAAACAAGTAGCCGACGAATGAACGAATTGACAGTACAAGATTTAAAGAAAATGCGCGATGCCGGCACACCGCATCAGCTAATCGATGTGCGCGAAGTACATGAGTACGAAATTTCGAACATTGGAGGTGAACATATTCCAATGTCGCTTATTCCACTAAACATCGATAAAATCAGACGCGACATTCCGGTAATTCTTCAGTGCCGCAGTGGTGGGCGCTCCGGACAAATTACCCGATTCCTCGAAGCACAGGGCTTTACCAATGTTTCGAACCTTCAAGGCGGTATTTTGGCCTGGGCTCGCGACATTGAGCCTGGAATGCAGGTTGGCTGATGCGTTCGTTTTTTTTACTCGGAAAATCACTTACCCATAGCTTTTCTCCTAGTTATTTTGCCGAGAAATTCAGACGCTTGGGAATTGTAGATGCTAAATATTCCATTGCCGAACTTCCCGAAATAGATGCCTTCCCGAAGTGGGTTGCCAATCAGAATTCGCTGGCGGGAATCAATGTTACCATTCCTTACAAAAATGCCATTATTCCTTATCTCGATGAAGTGAATGATGAAGCGTGCAGTATTGGGGCAGTAAACACAATTGCTGTACTCCCAAAATCGAGTGCATCTCCTGGGTTATACCCAAATTTGGCCCTACACGGTTACAATACCGATGCACCGGCCTTTTCGGCAGAAATTCGTCCATTGCTAAGACCTTGGATGGATACAGCATTGATTTTAGGAAACGGAGGCAGCGCAGCAACTGTTCGGCACGTGCTGCAAAAAATTGGTTTGAATTGCATCACAGTTAGCCGCAGTAAAAACGATAACATGCTTCAATGGGCCGAATTAAATGCCCCTCTATTAAGACATACCAAACTTATTGTTAATACTACGCCGCTTGGCCAATTTCCGTTAACCGATGTTTTTCCGCCGCTCCCCCTTGAAGCACTTGGATCAGAGCATCTCATTTTTGATTTGATTTACAATCCCCATCAAACAAGGCTTCTGCAACTTGCGCAAGCGAAGGGCTGCATGGTGCAAAACGGACTGGGAATGCTACACCTGCAAGCAGAGAAAAGCTGGGAGATTTGGAATTCTGCTCAATAAGCAGATTCGAATTTTTATTTTTGAACGATGAAAACATGGATTCTCTTTTGGGGCATGCTATTGTTGACTGCTTTTCGGATTAACCTGAAAGCACAGGAAGCCCGTTTTTACGTAAAACTGAAATCGGCTGCAATGGAGTATGCTCCTGATTTAATTGAAGAACGAATAGCTGTTCTTCAGGAAAAAAATTGCCGAACAGAGAAATTTATCCTGTACCGTAAACGTACAGAGGTACTTGATTCATCGATTTGGAAAATCTGCACAACAGCGAATGAAGTAGAAATTTTTAAAAACGATGCGCCCTATCACCAGTTTAAGCTCGAAGATGGCGAACAGGAAGGAAGAATTGGCCAGGTAAAAGGAAAGCTGGTGGTTAAATCCATCCGCGACAGCATTAGCGGTAAAATTAGTGTTTGGGAGGCGAAAGATAAACTCGACCAGCGTTACCGCATCGTTTACAATCCGGAAGCGAAACGCGTAGAAGCGCAATTCGAACCATTTGCACAACGTCATGCGCTGCAAAACTTCATATTTCGTGATATTCCAACCGACTTTATGTCATTGAGCAACCCGGCGGCAAGCATGAGCGAACTGAAACCCGGCGATGCGCTCCAAATTGTATATTACGAGAAAGGCGCTACAGGTTCATTACCGCGCCAAATTAACGATTACACTGTTTTAGATCGCAATGTTACTGCCGAATTTCCGCTAACCCGCATAGCATTTACAAGTACCGACCTTTCTTCGGGCGTAACACTAAACAACGATACGGTCGAGGTTCAGGAATTGTCTGATGGTTTGTTTATCGGAAATAATTTAGCAATCCCATATGAAGCATATAAAAGCGGATTGTTTCGTATAGATCCGAAAGAAGGCGAATGGCGCTGTTATATTTTACCGCGCGAAGACTTTATTAATCCCTTGCTCGAGTTGGTTTATCAAGAAACACTGCGAATAGATAGTTCTGAAAATGAAATTTTCAGGTATTGGAATTCCGAACTCCCCTACCGAATTAGTTGGATTCGAAATTTTCCCTTACCCTTCCAAGAATACGAAACACTAAATCCGAAAATCGAATTTATCAAGCGTGATGGTGTGGAGCATGGGAAGAGACTGATGAATAATGCATCCCTAAATACAGGCATTCGCTATTTTGATGAAACCCCAGATGGAATGAATCTTACAATTTTTATCGCCGCAAAAGGAAGTTACAGCATTGAACTTGTTGATGGCGGGAATCAGGTTATAACAACTTCTCCAACACCCCTAAACCTGAAAGCCGGTATGCAAAAACTTCAATTAAAGTGTACCGAAAAGCAGCCCGAACGGTATTATAAAGTAATTCTGAATCAGGTAGATTCAGGAAAACAAGAACGCATTCAGGAATTCATTTTTCTATCGCGGTATTTCTAAGAAAATTAATAATAGGCTAAAACAAAAGCCATCATTTAAACGATGGCTTCTGTAAGCATTAGTTGATATCGTATTGATCTTATGTACGCTTATTGCTTGATAATTTTCTGTATTTCAGTATAACCATTCGAACTAAGACTAATAAAATATACGCCACTAGAAAACGCATTCAGGGAGAAATCGCGAATCATGTTGGCATCGGCAGCGGGAATTTGTTCTTGGTGTATCACCCGACCCGATAAATCTGTTAATTTCAATTCAAGCTGATTAGAGCTTTTAGTCAAAATATTCATACTAATTCTGTCGATTGCCGGGTTAGGCCATATTTCAAACAGGAATTCAGACTCCATTATTTCGTCCGAACCCAAGTCAACAAACTCATCCGTACGAGCCAGAGGCGTGCAGTTTTGTAAGCCGAATACAGCGTTGACATCGAAACCATCGCCCACACCCGGGAAATTAC
>JBKCFX010000256.1:0-10333 GCA_046303595.1 Bacteroidia bacterium | reverse complement strand
GCTTCGAAAAAAGCTTCATCGCCCACATATTTCCGAAGCATGTGCAGTACACAACCTCCTTTTTGATACGAATGGCGGTCGAACATGTCCTCGCGGTTTTCGTAGTCGAAGCGAATCAGATCCACTTTCTTTCCGAAGGCCTCCTCAATGTATTGATTGAGTCCTTCCTGCAAATGGAAATCAGCTGCATCGCGACCGTACTTGTATTCATCCCATAAATATTCGCTGTATGTTGCAAACGACTCATTCAGTGGCAAGTTTGACCACGATTCGCAGGTTACCAAATCGCCAAACCAGTGGTGAAATAGTTCGTGCGCAATAATGCTCTCATGCTTTTCATCGAGCATCTGTTTCGGTGTTTGCTGCAAAAATTCGCCGAAAATAGTTGCCGTTGTATTTTCCATCGCACCCGAAACATAATCGCGCACCACCACCTGCGAATATTTCTGCCATGGATAATCAACCCCCAATTTTTTCGAGAAAAACTCAATCATCTCTGGCGTGTTGCCGAAAATCTTTTTCGCGTATGGTTCAAATTCCTTCTCAACGTAGTAATCGACTTCAATTTTGCGCCATTTATCCTTTACGATCGCATATTCACCAATGGCCATCATGGCAAGATACGGGGCATGAGGCTGATCCATTTTCCAGGTATCGCTGCGGGTACCATCGTTGTTCTTTTTCGATGCAGTTTTTAATCCGTTGCTAAGTGTTGCATATTTATCGGGAACCGTAATGATGAGCTCCTGCGTCATTTTTTCGTTCGGCTTGTCGATGGTTGGAAACCAACACGACGAAGATTCGGTTTCGCCCTGTGTCCAGATTTGCGTTGGTTTCGAAGCATCCTCTTCTTTCGGATCGATGAAATACAAACCTTTCGCATCGGTAATGGCTTCGCTTCCTTGCGCCGTTATGCGTTGTGGATTGGCCGTGTATTGCACGTAAATGCGGTAACTTTCGTTCCGCGTAAATGTTTTACCCAATGCGATACGAAGCTGATCGTTCATATAACGATACTGCAAGTCGCTCATATTGCCTTGCTTGTCGACCATTGCTACGCGGAACACATCGAACGATTTCGCATCGAGTATCAACGAGTCGACCGGATACCAGTATGGCTTGAAATCGAGTGTAGCTTTCCCGAATAATTGCTGTTTGGGAATGTCGAAACTTACTTCGAGTCTGGTATGTAACAAATCGTTCACACGTGTTGCCGAAGGATTGTAACGTCGTTCCAGCCGGTTTAGCGAGGCGCTGCTGTCGGCTTGACTTTCGTTCAAAGCATCGAGCAAGGCCTGCATGAATTCGTTATTCTGCATGGATGTATCAATCGCCGTTGTATCGGTTGAGGCAGTTTCTGTTGCCTTCTTTTTTACTTTACAGGCATTGTTTAGTGATAGCATCCCGATTACCAGTGCGAGAATCCAGATCGATTTGTTCATGAAGAAAAATTTGGTGTGCAAATATGAGAACTTTGTTTCGACTTTTGGGATAACGCATCGCTAAATGTTTGATTGTTTGCCTATGCGTTAAACTCGTTTATTCCTTTTTACCTTCGCGGCATGCAAAAAACTACGTTTGACTCTAATCGTATCGAAGTAACCCAAAGCAAAGATCGTTTTGAGATTCGTATCGGCGCTAAAATTCCTGCATCGCAATTTGCCATGCTCAGCGCCTGGCTTGTGGCCTGGACCGTTGCCGGAATTTACGTACTCTCACAGGTCTTTACCATGCAGGGCGATTCGCAAATTTTCATGGTAGTTTGGTTGGCTTTTTGGGCCTATTTCGAATACCGCATCGGCTCAGCCTGGCTTTGGCGCAAATACGGGCGCGAGGTATTTCGCATCGTAGGCAATGAAATAGAATTGCGGTTCGAAGTGGCTTATGGAGGTAGGGGAGAAGCGTTTAAACGCGATGATATAAATGGATTTCACAACCTTGAAAAAGACAAATCGACTTTTGTAAAGAGTTTCTACAGCTCTTTTTGGGTGATTGGCGGCGAAACCATCGGCTTTTTCCACAAAGGCAAAATCAAATCATTTGGCCGGCAGATTAGCGCTTCTGATGCCGATAAACTTATCGCTTTGATAAAAAAACAACTGCCATGAACGGAAAATTTCTGATTGGCGATTTGGTGCGCCCGCTCAACGAAACAGGAGAGGGAACTGTCTCCGGATTTCGAAAGGATGGAACCATTCTGGTTACTTTGCAGGATGGGTTTGAAATTCCATTTTTACAGAACCAGATTGTATTGATTAAGCGCAATCAGGAAGAAAAAGTGTCGAGCGCCTCCACGGTTTCGACGCGCTTGCAAAGTCTTCCCGACGAGAGTTTGTTTTTACTCATTTCCTCAGAAGCACCTGTGAAAAATGAACCACAGCTTGCACTTCATCTTGCGAATGCATTTAAGTTTCCGGTATTCGCTGCGATTTACGGAATTGAAGGAAAAAATCACCGGCTTATTGCAACATCTGCTACGGTCGAGCAACATGTTGCGAAACTCATTTCCATTTCGGTGAAGGACTTACTCGCCTTCGATCGTCTTTATATTCAAGTGCTTTTCACGCCATCCGGGTCAGAAAAAATTCCCGATCCGCAGACGGCGGTAATTCGGCATCAGGTTCCTGCACTGGCCGATCCGGCAGGCTGGCCTGTATTGGAAGCTATCGCTTCGCGTGGATTGCAATTCAGAATTTGTGGCGCTCAGTCTACCAACGAAGATGTGAAAAAATCAGAATCTTCACCCAAATCACAAATTGTTGAGCGCGAAGCATTTGTTTTGTCGGAGCGGGATGGCTTTCACGAAATAGATTTACACATCGAAGAATTGCTCGACGATACAGCAGGCATGGACAATTCGGCGATTATACGCCATCAAATGCGCGTTTTTGAGCAATGCATCGATGAAGCAAGGGTGCGCAAACTGTGGAAGTTTGTTGCCATTCACGGAGTAGGTAAAGGTGTGCTGCGCGAGGCGGTTCGCCAATGCATTAAAGACGAAGGCCTTCATTATCAGGACGCCTCGTACCAACGCTATGGATATGGTGCAACAGAGGTGTTGATGAAGTAAGTTCTGCTTATTTTTACTGACAAAATTTGTCGGATGTTAAAATTTGCAGCGAGTCTTGTTCTGGTAATTTCTTTTAATTTTCTTTCCGCTCAGCACGTTCTGAAGCAGGAATTTGTTGAATCGCCTTACGGTAGTTCTTCCGATACTTCCCTGCCGGTTTGGGTGCGGAAAATGTATTGTCCTAATCCTAGTCCCGAAGAAGTCCGCAGTTTGTATCGCGCGTATTACAGGCAGCATCCTTTTGAGAAAAACGAACACACCCAATATTTTAAACGCTGGATGCGCGGTTCCCGTTATGCACTAAACGATTTGGGCCAAGTGGCTGCACAGTCGCGAGCCGAAAGCGATGAAGCGGATGCATCATACCTCGGTCAGTTAAATCCTTCCAATCGTTCATTTGGTCCCGGTTCTATTTGGTCGTGTATTGGGCCGTTCGACTTCGATAAAGATGCAGCAGGCCGAAGCCACGCTCCGGGTTCGGCGCATGTTTATACAGTCGAAAAATCGGCTTCCAATCCCCAAGTACTTTATGCCGGAACTGCTACAGCGGGCATTTTTAAGTCAACAGACAATGGTGCAAACTGGCAATTGCTTTCGTCTGAACTGCTTATCAATAGCTGCCGTGCGCTCGAAATTCAATTCAACAATCCCGATGTGGTGTATGCCGGCGGCAACGGCCGGATTTACAAAACGACCGATGGAGGAATTTCATGGACTCAAACCGGACAGTCTTCATTTAACGCTGTGAATCACACGGTTTATTCCATAGCAATGGTTCCCGGAAACAGCCAGAAACTTTTTGCATCAACCAATTACGGATTATACCGCACAAACGATGGAGGCGCAAATTGGATTCAGGTTGTTAGCACGCCGGGTTCGGGCGAATACATGGGCGATATCGAATTTCATCCCACCGACACCAGCCTCATTTATGCTGTTTATAACGCAGTCCTGGTTAATGGCAACAATCAGCTCACACGTTTTTACCGCTCTACAAATGGCGGAAATACATTTTCAGTAGAGCCGGGCTGGCCAAGCACTGTAGCGGCAATAAACGGAAGCAGCCACCAACGCCGCGCCGAACTCGCTGTTACGCCGGCCGATCCTAACCGCATTTATGCAATTCTTACCGGATCTGCGAATGGTGGTGAAGGACTTTACGGCTTTTTCAGAAGCGATGATGCAGGAATTACCTGGACACATTTGTGTTGCGGCGACGGCCCGGGTGGATGGGCAAGTACAACAAATAACAACGTAATGGGTTATGCAACCGACGGTACAGACGATGGCGGCCAATATTACTATGATTTGGCCATTGCTGCCGATCCGCTGAATGCCGATAAAGTGCACGTTGGGGGCATCATGCAATGGGTTTCGACCGATGCGGGTGCAAGTTTTACCTGTTTGAACAGCTGGTCCAATCCCGAAGGTGCGCGGTATGTGCATGCCGATATTCACGATATCCGAATCTATGGAAATGAGGTTTGGGTTGCCTGCGATGGTGGCATATTTAGGTCAGAAGATGGCGGAGAAACTGCATTTCAGCGTCGGCAATTCGGTATTTCCGGAACCGATTTCTGGGGCTTTGGAGCCGGATTTAAAGATGGAAATGTAATGCTTGGTGGAACGTATCACAACAGCCACTTACTGAAGAATAATTCTGTGTACGAAAACGGATGGATTTCCTACACCGGCTCAGCCGACGGATATCGGGGATTCGTTAATCCGGGCAATAACAAATGGGTTTACAACGATTCTCGAAAAGATAAACTTCCACCTAATCGCACCACTGCTTTTACGGCGTATCCGTTTTCGAATCAGCCAAACGCCAGCTATGTGCTTGGCTATTCGTGTCCGCTGGTGTGGCATCCGCGCTGCTATACCACCGTGTTTTCAGGTGTCGATTCGGTCTTGTGGAAAAGTACCGACGACGGATTGAGCTGGACAGCACTTCACGATTTTGGAGTGGGAGAAATCACCGATCTTGAAATTGCTATCGACAATCCCGACCGTATGTTCGTGGTTTTTAGTCCCGAAAGTGGTTCACGATCCATTTGGCGAACCGATGATGGCGGATTAAATTGGATAAACATCACTGCGCCACCATCCGTTATTGGATCAAATACCACCCGTCAGCTCGATTTAACCATCGACGAGCATCAATCAGACAATCTATGGTTGGCTTTACTTTCGTCGAATAATGCTACAAACAATTATAAAGTATTCCGTTCAATAAATGGTGGCACAACCTGGACCAATTATTCAAGTTCCGTTCTGAATAATCAGACCATGCAGGCCATTGTGCATCAGCGCGGAAGCGATGGTGGAGTTTATTTGGGCACCAATCGCACGGTATATTATCGCAACAATTCGATGAGCGAGTGGACATTGTACAGCGAAGGATTGCCAGCCGCCACATCGTGCATGAAACTCGTTCCTTGGTACAAAGGAGGTAAAATTAGAAATGCCAGCGACCGCAGTGTTTGGCAAGCCGATTTATACGAATTGACGGAACCGGTTGCTCATTTTACTGCCGATAAACTCAGCAGCGGTTGCGCCCGCGATACCTTTTATTTAAGCGATTATTCGGTGCAGTATGGCGCAGGAGCAAGCTGGAACTGGCAAATTACACCACAGCCTCAGTATATAAGCTCGTCAACTTCGGAGAACATAAAAGTTGTTTTGGGAAATCCCGGAACCTACACGGTTTCGTTAAGCATCAGCGATAGCTTGGGTACAGATGCAATAAGCTATGCAAATATGTTGGAAGTGGCCAACGGATGCGAAGCGGATACAGTGCCCGGAAAGGCGCTGGAAATTTCTGCCGACGGCCAATATGCAAGTGCCGCCGAACCGCTTCAATTGAACTCCAACGCGGTTACATTCAGTGCATGGATTAAACCTGGCAGCGATCAACCCAACTGGGCAGGTTTGCTCTTCTTTCGCGGTGGTTCAACAACCTGTGGTTTGAATTTTAATGGCACAACCAATAAACTTGGTTACCATTGGGATGGCGGTTTCTGGGGTTGGAATGGAGGTCCGGTTGTTCCGGTAAATCAATGGGCTCACGTGGCACTGGTTGTTACACCAAGTTCTGCGACAATTTATTTGAATGGGATCGGATATACGAATACCGGCAATCATCCTGCAGAAGCATTCGATACGCCTTTGCGAATTGGCAATGATCCCAATAGTGCGGGTAGAACCTTCAAAGGATTGATCGATGAAGTGTGCATCTATAATCGTTCGTTGAGCCAAACCGAAATTCGTGCATTGATGCACCTTACTAAGAAGCCCCAAGATGATCTGGATTTGAAAACGTATCTACAATTCAATGAAACAGCCGGCCAAGCGCTCGATCGCAGCGGAACCAACCACGCCAGTTTCGTGGGTGGTTGCAATAGAAATACGAGTACCGGTCCTTTTGGCGCTGGTGTGAGTGCTATGCAGCAGCTAAACGGACAAGGTACATTTTCATTTGGCGCAACCGGTATAACCATAACAACATCGAATGGTGGAGTGGCTCCCGGCGGTGAAACTTGGATAAGCCGCATCAACCAGCAACCCGATGCTTTGCCAGTTGAAGTTGCTGCACCATTTTACCTCGTTTTTCAGAATTTTGGCAACAATGCATCCTTCGATACCTTAGAGTCGCTGCGTTTAGAGAATCTAAACTTTTCGCTAACGGCTTGCGATGATTATGTTCTGCACCGCCGTAATCCACTCGACGATGGCGATACCTGGGGGGCATTTATTGATGATGCCGATTCTTGCCAAAGTTCGCCACAACGCGTTGTTTTTGGTTCTGGAAATAACGTTCACGAAGCCGGTCAGTGGATAGTAGCATCTGGAAGTTCATTGCCTGCTCAGATTCAAGAAAATCCTAGTTTAGTCGAAGGTATGCATTTCGCACCCAATCCACTGGAAGCGGGGAGCTCACTTCGATTTTTCGGTACACATAACAATGTTACAATCGATTTATTTGATTCCTTTGGGCGTTTGGTTTTTTCAAGGAAAAACTGCAGTTCGGGCGAGGAGTTAAATTTGGGTAAGCAAGCCGCCGGGACGTATTATGTGCGCATTACAGGTTCGAAGGAGTCATGGCTTCAAAAGTTGGTAATTATTTGAAAATGATTTTCTTGTGTTTTAATTTGGAAATCGGTTCACAAATAATGAACACAACTAAAAATTAAGCTTCCAAGCTTTACATTTGCACTCCGGTTAGCTCCGGAAACATGCCAAAAAATTCTTCTATCCGCTCTGTACTTATTATTGGAAGCGGTCCAATTATCATAGGTCAAGCCTGTGAATTCGATTATTCTGGCTCTCAAGCTGCGCGTTCGTTGCGCGACGAAGGAATCGAAGTTTCGCTCATCAACAGCAATCCGGCAACGATTATGACCGACAAGGTTTCGGCAGATCATGTGTATCTGTTGCCTTTGACCGTCGCTTCGATTGTAAAAATTCTCGAAGAGCGTAAAATCGATGCCGTTTTGCCTACAATGGGCGGGCAAACAGCCTTGAATCTTTGCAAGAAAGCCGACGAGATGGGTGTTTGGAAGAAATACAACATTCAGATTATTGGGGTCGACATTGATGCAATTGAGAAAACCGAGAACCGCGAAGAATTTAGGCAGTTATGTGTTGATTTGAATGTTGGTGTTCCGCCCTCGCAGGTGGCCAATTCGTTTTTGGAAGGAAAAGAAATCGCTCAGCGCATTGGTTTTCCTTTGGTAATTCGTCCTTCGTATACCTTGGGTGGAACGGGAGGCGCATTTGTGCACCGGCGCGAGGATTTCGATGAGCTGCTCAACCGCGGTCTGCATGCTTCGCCCATTCATGAAGTCTTAATCGAAAAAGCACTCTTTGGTTGGAAAGAATTCGAGTTGGAGCTGCTGCGCGATGCAAACGATAATGTAATCATTATCTGCTCAATCGAGAATTTCGATCCAATGGGCATCCATACCGGCGATTCGATAACAGTTGCTCCGGCCATGACGCTTAGCGATTCGGCCTATCAACGCATGCGCGATATGGCGATTAAACTGATGCGCGCCATCGGAAATTTTGCCGGTGGTTGCAATGTACAGTTTGCGCTCGATCCTGAAACAGAAGATATAATTGCAATCGAAATCAATCCGCGGGTGAGCCGTTCATCTGCGCTTGCTTCGAAGGCTACGGGTTATCCGATTGCGAAGATTGCTGCAAAATTAGCCATTGGGTACCATCTCGACGAATTGATGAATCCTGTAACAGGAACAACAACGGCATTCTTCGAACCAACGCTCGACTATGTGATTGTAAAAATTCCGCGTTGGAACTTCAATAAATTCAAGAATGCCGATAAATCGCTTGGTTTGCAAATGAAGTCGGTAGGGGAGGTGATGGGCATTGGCCGTTCGTTTCAGGAAGCCTTGCAGAAAGCCTGTCAAAGTCTTGAAGTGAGTCGCAACGGCTTGGGTGCCGATGGGAAAGATCTACGCAATCCGGATGCTGTTGTCGAAAGCTTAAAAAATCCGAGCTGGAACCGCTTGTTCCATGTGAAGGATGCTTTTACGATGGGTATTCCGTTTAAAACTATCCACAAATTAACACGCATCGATCCGTGGTTTCTGCATCAGATCGACGATATGGTGCAACTCGAGCGGGTAATTGAACGCCATTCGGTGAATTCCATTCCACGCGATTTGATGTTCGAGGCCAAACGTAAAGGGTATGCCGACCGTCAAATAGCACATTTGCTGCGTTGCCTCGAAAGCGAGGTGTTCAAAAAGCGCCAGGAAATGGACATTCGCCGTGTTTACAAACAAGTTGATACCTGTGCGGCTGAGTTTGATGCGCGCACTGCTTATTTCTATTCAACCTTCGAAGAGGAAAACGAAAGTATTGTAAGTGATCGGAAGAAAATCGTTGTGTTGGGTTCCGGACCAAATCGCATTGGACAAGGAATTGAATTCGATTACAGTTGTGTGCACGGAGTTTTGGCTGCGAAGGAATGCGGCTACGAAACCATCATGATTAATTGCAATCCCGAAACCGTAAGTACCGATCCCGATATTGCCGATAAGCTGTATTTCGAACCGGTATTTTGGGAGCATATCTACGATATTATTCTGCACGAAAAGCCCGAAGGAGTAATCGTGCAATTGGGCGGACAAACAGCATTGAAACTGGCCGAGAAGCTCGATCGGTATGGAATCAAGATCATCGGTACTTCCTATAAAAGTTTAGATTTAGCAGAAGATCGCGGCTCGTTCTCAACCTTGTTGCGCGATCACAACATTCCGTATCCGAAATTTGGCGTGATAGAACATGCCGATCAGGCTTCAGAATTGTCGCGCGAATTGGGCTTTCCGCTCTTGGTTCGTCCGAGTTATGTGTTGGGTGGGCATAACATGAAGATTGTTATTAACGAGGAAGAACTCGAAAACCATGTGGTCGATTTGCTAAAAGATATTCCTGGGAATAAAGTCGTGCTCGATCATTTCCTCGATAATGCCGTTGAGGCCGAAAGTGATTCGATTTGCGACGGTGAGCAAGTGTATATAATCGGGATTATGGAGCATATTGAGCCGGCGGGCATACACTCAGGCGATTCGAATGCAACGTTGCCGCCGTTTAGTTTAACGGAGGATGTGATTCGTCAGATCGAAGAGCATACCCGAACCATTGCCTTGGCGATGAACACCAAAGGATTGTTGAACATACAGTTCGCCATTAAAAATGGAATTGTGTATGTTATTGAGGCCAATCCGAGGGCTTCGCGCACGGTGCCATTTATTTGCAAGGCATACGATGAGCCTTATGTGAATTATGCAACACGGGTAATGTTGGGGCACAATAAAGTGAGCGACTTTAAATTTGAGCCTAGAAAGAAAGGCTTTGCGATTAAAATTCCTGTGTTTTCGTTCGATAAATTTCCGGGCGTAAATAAGGAGTTAGGACCCGAAATGAAATCTACCGGCGAGGCAATTCAGTTTATCGATAATCTGCAGGATGAGTTATTCCTGAAATTATATGAAGAACGGAATTTGTATCTGAGCAGATAGACGAACCACCAAACGCAAATTAGGGTAGAACATAGAAAATTTTCAGCTTGTCGTTGCCCAATTCGTTGCACTGTTCATACGCAATCAGAATTAAAACGTAACGCAATAAAATTCCAGTCTCACCTTCAAGGTGCAGTATGCGGTTAGAAATAAATGGAATTTATTTTTTGGTTTTGTGCTTCCTTGGCACGTATGCCGAAGGAGTTTCCAAATA
>JBKCFX010000255.1:0-7307 GCA_046303595.1 Bacteroidia bacterium | reverse complement strand
GCAAATAGGTCGCCCTGCAAGGCAAAGGCTTCGGCATCGTATTTCCCCTCACCAAAGAAAATTACACGTTCCAGTTGCTGAACGGCTGCGTCAATATTACCCAAAGCGGCATTGGCCCGCGCCATCGCAAAGGTGGCGTGTACGTCCTGTCCGTGCAGCAATGCACTAAGGAGTAGCGCAAGGGAAACGCTTAAAATTGCTTTCAAAATCGGGTTGAAGAGTTTTGAATTTTCGATCGTTGTAGCGCTTTGCCGAACGTGCCGAACCATAAATATTCCCTAAGTAAAATCCGGCTCCGAGTCCGGCCGAAATCCAACCATAAACCGAAGATGTTCCGTCCTTTCTAAATCCTCTGTATGCTTGGTAGGCCATCATTCCGATGGTAACAAAACCAATTACGGCATCCTTACGTTCGCCCGCGTACCATTTGCCTGATCCCGGTACGATTGCCGACATGCATGCCGCTAAGGCTTTATTCTTCAGCCGAAGCGAAGCTGCTTTTGTGCAGGTTTCATTCAACAATGCAACTTCGGGGATATACAATGCATTTTTTGGGGTGTTTTCCTGGGCCTTGAGTACCTGCTGGTTCATCAATTCCTGCCATGCCCAATAGTATTTTTTTGCTGTTTCGCTTATTGCTTCCGAAGTGCTGAATTGTATGGTATTGATTGGCCTGTTATCTTGCTTAAGCAGGCTCCAAATGCGGTAGTTCGTAAACAACGTGTCTTCGAATGCGTTTTGCCTTTGAAACTGCATTGCTCTGCGCATTATCGCTTCGAAGTTGCGATCCAATGCATAACTATCGAGCAGGTTTGTTTTTAACCGAAGCGAATCGGGTTTTAGAAAAACCAGTCGTTCAAATTCAGCTGCAGCCATTGAATATCGTCCCGATTGCATCAGGTAATCGGCAAAGCGCGCTGAATTTTCGAAGGTGTAAAGATCCTGTCCGTTCAACGCAATTGATGAAACGAGCAATAAGAATATGCCTGTAATTTTGAGCATTGGTTAAGGTTGATCGATAAGCACCATGCGTTCGGGATCCATTTCGTAATTCTCAGGGCTCAGGCCATTGCAGCGCTGCAGGCGATCGAGTGTGGCGAGCATACCCACTAATGCGCCATGTTTTTTAACGGCCAACAATCCAAATTCTGAGCAGGAAGGATGAAACGCACATTTGTTATAGTCCTGCGATGAGATGGCAAATTTGTAAAAAAGGAATAGTCCCGAAAACACCATCTGAAGCTCGTTCCGGTTGTTTTTTGCCGCTTCCCATTTGGGCTTTTCGGTATGGCGATGAAAAGCATCCGAAAAATCGGTTGGTCGAATGTGCTGCGCCCGGCTATTTTGAAACCACAGCAGGAACAGGAAAATTGTAAATATTCTGATCTTTAAGATCATTCACTACAAGGTTTTTAAAAGTTGAGATTTTAGTGCTCTGCGAACGGGCTCCATTTGCCTCGATCTTATAAATGATTTCGGTGATTTCTTCAGGGAAACTAATGCCGGATGCTTTAAGGTACCCTTTAAAAATTTGCTTCTTCAGCAATTCATTTTTGGGCGAATAGAAAGCGATTCCGTAGAGTTGGTTATTTTTTCGCGAAATAATTACGTCGCCGAATGCTTTTTTTAGCCGTTCATCGGGCGACCAGGTTGTAATTACTTGATCTTTATCTTTCTTAACGTTGCCGGGTTTGTAAAACGATTTTTCGAGTCCAAAATTTCCAAGATTATTTTCGAGCGCATAGTCGAAAAGCGTTGATGAAGGAAGCATCGGGATAAACTGCTTGGCCAAAAGTTTTCCATTCACGATGCGGTTAAACACTGTATCGCTGATAACCCAAGTTTCTTTTTCAGGGAAGCGAACCTGATATACTATTTTCTTGATGGTTTTATCGTAGTAAACTGTGCCCATGGTGAGACTCATTTTCCCATCGGCGTGTTTTTCCTTGATGCTAAAATCGGCCTTGAGCCTAAAACGATGTTGCCCAATGCTTAGATTGGGCAACATCGAAAGAATAAGTATAACAAGTTCGACCCATAGCCGAACGTTGCGCATTATAAAGGCTTAGAAGAATAGGAATGCGTTTCCGGCAACAAGTACCCAGAATACCCACCAAAGGATGTACAATCCACCTGAAACGGCGCAACCAATAAATGCTTTACGGGTTTCTTCGCTGTCGTTGGCTACGAAATAAACGATAGCAACTCCAGCCACGTTGAAGCAGAATCCCCAAAGAAATGATGGAATCCCAAGTGGGGCTTCAGCTAAAGATGAAACTACACCCAGTGCAGAATTTCCAGCAGATACATTCTCGAGCAAAGGATTATTAGCATCCATTGATGAAAACGTGACACCTTCGTTAGCATTTACGTATTGCTCCAATTCATTTAACTGAGCAAATTCGGTTGAGAGTTCCTGTTCGTTCACATCGAACAGCGCTGCATCAGCAGCAAAGCCCAGGTTGCATGCACATGCAAAAAGGACACTGAAAAGTGCTTTTTTGATCATAGGTTTAGCTTTATTGTTCCAACAACAAATATATGTTTCAAAATGAAATCGCCAAACGAATACGAAATTCTTTTTATTAAAGAAATTCAACTATGCAATCTAACATATCATTACAAACACACATATTGCGATTGAACGATTAGACTTTTCTCCTTATTTTGTATAGAAACACTAGCAATACCGGCATCAATACCAGTTCGGCCAGCAAGGCTATAACCAAAGTTAGCGATATGAGCAAGCCAACATAAAACGTGCTTTTGAAATCGCTCAGCATCAGTGTCGCAAAGCCCGAAGCGATAACCATGGCTGTTAAAATCATGGCTTTACCGGTCGATAAAAATGTGGTGCGCATGGCCATCGGCAGGCTTTTCCCTTTGTTGAGTTCCAGTTTAAAACGACTCAACAGGTGAAGCGTATCATCGATGGCAATACCAAAGGCGATTGAAAAAATAATGGAGATGGTAACTTTCATTTCAATTTGCGCCAATCCCATAATTCCTGCTGTTATGAGTAGTGGAATAAGATTAGGTAAAACCGAAATCAGCATCATGCGCAGCGAACGAAACATCCATCCAATGATCAGCATCAATACAAGCACATCAAGACTTAATCCTTCGAGCATATTTTGTGTGAGGTATTGGTTGCTTTTATCAATTAAATCTGAACTTCCTGTAATTCGGAATTTCAATTTTTGCTGACCGTGTTTTTCAAGCCAGCGGTTCAATTGTTTGTTTTTACGGCTAACGGCCAGGCTGCCCTTATCAACAATGCGGCCTGCAATGCGTCCTTGCCTGAAATCAGATGTTATAATTTCCTTTATCCTTCGGTCTTTCAGATAAGCCGAAACACTGCTGATTAGTTCATCGTGCGCCTCTTTCGAATCGGGAATTGTATAGAAAGCTGCATCGCCATCGTGCCGGGACATGTTGAGCAATCGAATCAAGCGTGCGGGAGAAACAAGTGCACTCAGGTGCATCGAATCGATGAGGTAGGCATCGAGTTCATCCATAAACTTTACCGACTCGTAATCGAGCAAATCAGCATCTTCGGCAGTAACGGACAGCTCAAATCCTCTTACGCCACCAAAATGTTTGTCGAAAAAGCCAAAATCCTGCTTTATCGGATCGTCGTTGCTTAAATCGTCGAGCACCGAGTTGTTGACTTCAATCTGCAAAATTCCCCAAATCGAAACAGCAAGCAAAAAGGTTGTACCAAGTCCAATCTTAATTGGATTGCGGAAAACCCAGAGCAACATGCGACGCAGAAATCGGTCCCAGCGAACATTCACCGTATGAATTTTAAACCGATCGGGATTTTTAACCCGCAGCAACATCCAGGGAAGCAGCGTTACCGAAAGCAAATAAGCGATTGCAACGCCGATTGCCGTGTAAGTTCCAAAATCGCGGATGGGCTGAATCGATGTGGTATTGAGCGTTAAGAACGCAACCATCGTACTCGCACAGGTGAGGAATGTTGCGAATCCAACTTCGTTCAACGCTGCGCGAATCGCATCTTCGGGTCCAAGTCCCTCTTCGATTTTTTCGTAAAACTGACTGGCAATGTGAATCACATCCGACATTCCCACCACGAATAATATGCAGGGCATCAGTATTACCATAATGTCGATTGCCTTGCCGGTTAGCGTCATAATTCCGATTGTCCATACAATGGAAAGCAATACCACAGTTATGGGAAGAACAACTCCCCAAGCATTTCGGAAGGTTAGCCAAAGGAATACCATAACCAGCAGGGCAGAAATCGACATAAACACGAGCAATTCGCGCTGTGTCTTGAACAAATAACTTTGCTCCGATTTTATTTTTCCGCTGATGCGGCAATCTTCGAATTGCGAGTTTGCACATAATGCTTCTACTTGTACAAGCAACGAATCGGCCTGTTCGCGAGGCATTTGCTCTTTGTGCCGAACAACAATACACGCGGCTTTCCCACTTTTGTCGACCAAGCTGCCTTCAAACATGCGGTGTTTCGCCATTAATGTTGTGTCGATGCCGATGAGCGTATCGTTTGCATAGCGCAACACAGGCAAACTAACAGCACCAAAACTGCCAATAAGAGGCAATTCTGAATTGGTTATGGAAACTACCCGTTTCACATGGTTTAAGCGCTCCAATCGATGCGTTAAGGAATCGACTTTTTCGAGAATGCTTGTTCGGTAAATGCCCTTTGATTCGGAAATGCCGATGAGTAAAAACTCGTTGTCGCTTCCAAATTTTTGGCGGTAGGTGTAATAGAAATCGGCATCGTCTGAATCGACCGGAAAGAAGCGTTCAAAGTCTGAATCGAATTGTACGTCGACGCAGGCAAGCAGCAATAGTGCTGAAATTACTGCAATAACCAATACACCTAAATTTAAACGTTTCCTGAAGTTCATTTAACGGCGCAATCCCCAGTACAAAATTCCGAAACACATAAGTAGACTTAGCAACACATTCCCAGCAGCCCAGGCATAGTTCCCATTCTTAAGCAGTTCGATGTTTTCAAGGCTGAAGGTCGAAAAGGTGCTCAATCCACCACAAAAGCCGGTAAATACGAGCAGCCGCAATTCGGTATTGAAAGCTGTGGGCTCGAAAAACCGCAACATGATCGCCATAATTCCGCACGAAATCGCGTTGGAAACGAATGTTGCAACCGGGAGTCCGGCGATTCCAAATGCTTGAACCAGCAATCCGATT
Organism: Bacteroidia bacterium; assembly: GCA_046303595.1. Lineage (GTDB taxonomy): Bacteria > Bacteroidota > Bacteroidia > M30B66 > M30B66 > CAMCXT01. The sequence goes on along the minus strand of JBKCFX010000255.1, from coordinate 2,105 downwards.
GCCCAACGCGCAACGCAACCCAATCCTCCGCCGGTAAACACCAACATAAGCTTCATGCGTTCTTGTTGGTTTGTTGATTGGCTTTTAAAAAGGGCAGAAGGAGCCTTGCCGTCGTCCAACCCAACAATCCTCCGGCAATCCATCCCACACAAATATCGGCCGGATAGTGCACTCCCAAGTAAATGCGGCTGTAGCCTACTGCAATCGACCAAAGGATTAATCCCCAAATGATTGGTTTGTAGGCCAAAAGCAATCCGCAGAAAATTGCCAAAGCCATTGTATTGGAGGCATGTGAGGAATAGAATCCAAACTTCCCGCCACAGCGGTGTTCTACTTGGTGAACTTGCCCGGAAAGTGCAATGTTATGGCAAGGCCTTTCGCGTTCTACGATGTTTTTTACGGCAACCGAAACCTGATCAGATACCAAGATGAGCAAGGCAACTGCGGGAATGATCTTGATTATACCTTTCTTGTATTTCTGAAAAAGCAGATAGAGCAGGCCGGCATAAATTGGTGTTGCTGCCCAACGCGACGAAAGCCAATTCATGATATTGTCGAGGTAATATCCACCATCGCCATTCAGAAAAAGAAAAAGCTCGGTATCGATTTGCTGCATTAGGTTTCGGCAGTGGGATTAAGTTCGCGCCACAGCATATCTTTCAGTTGCGTCAATCCGGTTTGGTTGTGCGATGAAATGAAAACATGCGGAATATTCGGAAGGTCTTTTGAAAGATCATGCATCAATTCTTCGTCGAGCATATCGGCTTTTGAAATGGCCAACACGCGTTTCTTATCGAGCAATTCGGGATTGTATTGCTTCAGTTCGTTTAGCAGGATGCGGTATTCTTCGTGAATGTCGTTCGAGTCGGCCGGAACGAGAAAAAGGAGCAATGAATTTCGTTCGATGTGTCGTAGAAAGCGCAGTCCGAGCCCTCGACCTTCGTGCGCACCTTCGATTATTCCGGGAATGTCGGCCATGATGAAGGAGCGGAAATCGCGGTATGGAACAATGCCAAGTTGCGGGACTAAGGTTGTAAAGGGATAATCGGCAATTTCGGGTTTGGCAGCGCTGAGTTTAGAGAGAAGCGTCGATTTGCCGGCATTGGGGAAGCCTACCAATCCAACATCGGCTAAAATCTTCAGTTCCAAAATACGCCAATCTTCTTCGCCGGGTTCTCCGGGTTGGGCAAAACGGGGTGTTTGCAGGGTTGCCGATTTGAAAAACGCATTGCCCATGCCGCCGCGACCACCTTTTGTTAGGATGCGTTCTTCGCCGTCTTCGGTAATTTCCATGATGATTTCTCCACTTTCGGCATCGCGGGCTACGGTTCCGAGTGGTACTTCGAGGATTTCATCTTTACCGTTTTTCCCATGTTTGAGTGCACTGGTTCCGTTTCCACCGGGTTCGGCAATTACGTGTTTTCGGTATTTGAGGTGGAGCAATGTCCACAACTGCGCATTGCCGCGTAGAATAACATGTCCGCCGCGGCCACCATCCCCGCCGTCGGGACCACCTTTTGCCGTAGTTCGGTCGCGGTGAAAATGCACCGAGCCTGCACCACCCTTGCCCGAGCGGCAGCAAATTTTAACATAATCGACAAAGTTTGTTTCGGCCATTGCGGTGATAATTTCGGCAAAAAAACAAAAATCCCCGCCAAGAGGCAGGGATTTTCATTGTATTTATTTAATATTTATTTCGAAGCGAGGTAATTCGCCACGCCATCGTGGGTTGCATTCATGGCTGCATCGCCTTTTTTCCAATTGGCCGGACAAACCTGACCGTACTCTTCGGAATACTGAAGTGCATCAACCACACGCAGGGCTTCATCAACCGAACGACCTAAGGCATCTGAATTCACAAGCTGATGCTGCACAATTCCTTCTTTATCAATTAAAAATACCGCGCGAAACGCAATCATTGGTCCGGTGGCAATGAGCTCGCCATCTTCGTTGTAATCGTAATCGCCTTCCAAAATACCGTAGTTCAATGAAATAGTTTTGGTGGTATCGGCAATGATTGGGTACGTGATGCCTTTAATTCCGCCATGTTCTTTCGGAACCTGCAACCAACCCCAATGCGATTGTTCGGTATCGGTTGAACATGC
>JBKCFX010000254.1:0-8963 GCA_046303595.1 Bacteroidia bacterium | reverse complement strand
GTCTTTCCCCGACCGCATTGCCAGATGCGAATAACCATCATGCCGGTTAATCAGAAAACTATCGTTGCTTACGCGATTAAAATCGGTGTCAACCAAGCGATATGGAAACTGCCCAAAATGCGAAACCAGTTTATTTGTGTTGTATCGCGCATAACTGTATCGGCTCAAGTCGGTATTGGTGCGCACCTTTCGATCGAGTAAAAGTTCCGGATATCCAATTTCTTCGGGTGTGTAGCGAGAGTTAAATTCGATATACAGCCGTGCAAGACTAATTGTGTCGGCATTCGTTTCCTTGATATCGAGTTTGGCCAGGTAGCTTATTCGTCCCGAGTTATTGTTCAGGAAAAAAAACTGCGAGCTTTGGGTCGGAATTCCAATAGAATCGATCAAGCGGTCGAAAACGGAAGGGTCGTTTCCGCCTCGGGTATACAAACTGGTTAACGGACATTCATCGGCACCAAAAATCTGCACGTTGATGTTGTATTTTTCCCAATACCCATTGAAATACAATTGTGCAAGATCGCGCACCTGGCCGGTAATTACGGTGCCGGGTCGCAAATAACTTTTAAGCAGGGTATCTGTTTTAATTTTCTGTTCTACCTCGCTGAAAATCTGTTCTGCAATCGGGTCTCGTTCGGCCGAAATGCCCTGGGCCAATAGTTTTCGTTTCTCAAGTTCACGTTTACCGGTATGGTACAGAAGTATTGAGGTTCCAACCGCCGATAAAACCACCAGGTTGAGCACAATACGTCCATAATCGCGTCCCGATATCCATCTGCTAATTTGGCTAATGAGCAGAAGCGAAGAACCTGCAGCCAAAGCAACAAACTCTGCTTGTTCTGTGGCGAGGGGAAGTATCAAGATGGTTAGCAAAAAAATGAATACGATGCGCCCTGTATTGCCGTTCAATACGGGCAAGGCATGCATCACAAGCATGGTGCTGCTCAAAAGAATCGCGATAATAAAGTAGGCAATATAGGTTGAACTGCTACTGGCTGAAATATTGTTGATTTCGAAACCGATACTCGAATCAATTACCAATAACTGAATCAGAAAGACGCATAGCCAGGCAAAGCCTAATGCACCCGTAAACAAAGGAATAACTGATTTTATTTTAATAGCAGGTCGATTATTGGTACCGTATTTCCATAGCAAAAATGCCGTATAAAAAAGGAGAAGGCTATTCAGGAGTAAATCGCCAAGCGTTGGAAGCCAATAGGAAGATGCATAATCTGTGGGTTCGAAAAGTATAGTGGAATACAGGATTTCGGGCCAGGCGGTAAAAAAAGAAATACACCGTGCCGAAAACAATCCAAGCCAGAACAATACGTGATTTCGAAGCGGTTTCTTCCCCAGTTTTAATTGTTTGTGCACAAATACCGCCAGTAGACAGGCTCCCGCTAGAAACCATGCAAGATTGGCCAAGTCGTTACGATCCTCTTCCCTAACAGATTCCGGTTGACGTACAAATGCAATTGGATTACCGGCATCATCGAGCAAAGCATACGAGCCCTTCGTGTTTTCAGCACTCAGTAAAGCTTCCGGATTTACCGTTTCTGCATCCTTGAAATAATCGTTCAGGTATTTATTGGTATAGGAAAATTCGCGTTTTACAAGTGCAAACGCTATAACACTGCAACTATCGGTTGTTACGCGGTGAGGCAAATACCAGCCGTTTTTGAGATGCCATAATTTATTTGTTGGCTCATTTCGCAGCACTTCGAGGCCTACCGGAAGTGAATTGTCGCTCCAGTAAAGTAGGTTTTCCTTGTCGTATTTGAACAGTGCAATTTCTTCCTTTTCTGCAGCCTCTTTAAAATCGGATGGATAATTAACAAAAGCATCAAAGCCACCGCATGGAATTTTTAAAAAGTCGGACGTAAGACTTTTCATGCGCTCGGAACGTTTATGGAGAGTCGATTGCAACTGAGAAACCTGGTTCTGCCACGCTATCATTCTGGCACCGGAATAATGCCCGGCCAAACCAATAACCATGAAAATCAATCCGAGAAATGGAATAAGATATGGTCTGATTCGTTTCATTTTACGGACACAAAGTAATGCATTCAATCGCAAAAAATAAGTATTTACGATTTAATACCATTGTAGTTAGAATTGCCCTTTCTTTGTTAAACATCTGCACCCGATGAAAATTTTGCTAAATGCCTTGCTTATCGTAATTGGCTTCTCTAGCTGGGGGCAAAAAGCAGAATTGCAGAATAATGCCTTGGATTTGGGTCGTTTTTCGGAGGCCGGATCGATACGATTTAAGGCCATAATTCGAAACAGCGGATCGAAGCCCTTGGTTTTTTTGCGTGCCGATGCACCCAAAAATGTAGATGTTTATTCGATTCGAAAAACGGTTCAGCCCAACGACACGCTGGAGCTGACACTTGTTTATCATCCGCTTGCGGCGGGATTGTTCAAACACTCCATTCAATTTGTAACAAATTCGATACCCGAATCGGATCCATTTACGTTTTCGGGTTCGATAGATAAGTTGTTGAATGATAATTTACTGCATTGTGTAGACTTCAAGCCGAAGGCAAAAGGAGAAGCAACAGAAATTGAGATGCAGGCTATGCACCGAGCATTTGTAAGCGATGCGATTAGCGGAGTTCCCTTACAGCAGGCAGAAATAACCTACATCGATAAACAGGGGCTGGTGAAGACTGTTCAAATGAAATCATCAAACGGATACCTTGAGCATAAAACTGCGATAGGATATTATGCGCTTATTGTTAAAGCTCCCGGTTATGAAGCCTTGTTTCTTGAACAGTATATTAGCAGCAGAAGCACCTCGCAGAATTATATGTTAACTCCTGAAGTCGCAAAAACTTCCGACAAACGCGAAATAGACAATTTACAGCAAATTCAGGCTGATACGCTCGATAATTTAAAATACAAGTCCAATAATTTAGTTTTCCTAATTGATGCGTCCGGATCGATGAAGGACGAAAATAAATTACCGCTTTTAAAAAAGGCAATCATCCGACTTTCCGAACCACTCCGCAGTTCAGATTTTATATCCATTATTGCCTACGCAGATGATGTTGAGCTATTGGTTTCCAATAAAGCGGGAAATAAGAAAAAAGAGTTATTGGAAGCCGTTAATTCACTTAAAGCAGACGGGATAACAGCCGGGGCGGCAGGATTAAATAAAGCGTATGAATTGATTCTACAAAACTATATTCTTGGAGGCAATAATCAGATTTTATTGGCAACCGATGGTGTATTCAGATTATCGGCAAACCAACGAAAATCTATAGAAATGCAAGCAAATTCAATCGAAAAGCCTGTCGTTTTAAGTATTGTGGCCTTGGGAAATGATGATGCAGCAATAAATATGCTTACAAATCTTAGCAAGAAAGGAAATGGTAATTTGATTCATCTAAATGATGCATCGAAAGATAAGATCGACTTAATTTTAAATGAAATTCTAAGAGCTTCTCTGCGATAATTAATTTATTTGATGATTTTATTTCTTCGTTAAGAACTTTTTTAGTTTTTGGGGGGCGACAGCATTCCTTTAACGTTTTCGAGCGAAAAATTTATTTGAATTTAAGACGTTCTGTTTTATATCTTTGCACAACAAGAATCGATATGAAAAATTCAACTCGTTGGTCAGAAGAAGAAGATTTCGATACGCTCCTTTTGGATGTTGAAGAGCGTAAAATTGTGTTGTTCAACGATGATGTGAATACCTTTGAAAATGTGATTCGCTGGCTTATCGAAATCTGCAATCATAACCCGCTTCAAGCCGAGCAATGTGCATTTATTGTGCATTACCATGGTAAATGCGAGGTGAAGAATGGTTCATTCGAAGAACTTCAACCCCTCGCCTCAGCTTTGCTCGATCGTGGTTTGTCTGTAGAGATTCAGTAATTTTTTTTCGTTTAATGCCGAACAGCCACGTTCCGCATTGAAACGCCATTCTTTCCGAATACCCGCAGCAAATATATCCCGGAAGGAATTGAAGCACAATTAACCTGAACGATTGAATTGCTTTTCTCAACCCCTTGGCTTAAAACAATTCTACCATCCATGGACATAAGTTCAAGGAATTCTACATCGTGCGTTATATTGCCTGTATTAATTGTGAATTGCAGATTTGCCGGATTGGGATAAACACAAATTCCAGTTGATTTTAGTGCACCAAAACCAGCGGTGGGATCTGGGATGAAATTCGCTGTGAAGTTAAAATTGTTGGTCATTAAATTGGTCGAAAAAACCGGATTTTGAACATTCGAAATATTCGGATTCGCATCCCAGTGTGAGAAGATAAACCCCGAATCGGCAATTGCTTCAAGTTGAATTGGAATTCCTTTAAAATAGGCTCCGCTCCATGGATAGCTTCCCGGTATAATGGTGCTGATTTTTATTTTCCCGCTTTGTGCAGGTGCAATATCCAGATTTACTTCTCGCGTTCCCGCAATGCTGTATTGCGCCAGGTAGTCCTCGCGCAAAGCATCGGGCCTGCAAGCCAACTCCTCAAGGAATAGCTGGTGCCGCTGGAATAACTCATTCATTTGTCCCGTAACATTGTTCGGATCCCCCCAACGCGCAAATTCCTTAGGCATTTCGGCAATTTACCGATCTAAACGGTCGTTGGCAAAGGCTTGTAAGCTGTCAGGCAAATAGGTGCTGTTCAATAAATCTGCTGTTCGGTTCAAAAAGTAATTTTGGTATTGTTCGTTCTGTAAACTTTTAAGCCAGATGTTTGAGTATGGATTGCCTTCACTGTCTGCCGTAAGTCGCTCTAAGGCATTAAACTGACAGTCGCTCCAGCCGTTGGGATTTAAACCAAGCTCGAGATCTTGAATGCAGAATTTCCAAGGATTTAGCGAATCTCTTCGGAACATTTTAATGTTATTCTGCGGCCAGTCTACATTCGCCATAAAGAGCTGCGCAATGATATAATCGGTATAGTTTTCAAGATCGAAAAATTGACCGGCTTCAGCCATATAATTTACACTATTTATTGGCAACTGGTCCCATTGTTCGCGTGAATCCCAAAAGCCTTCTGTGCTGCCCTCTACTGCACGCAAAACACTGCCGTAGAAATAACTCAGCGAAAGTAAATCAAGATCATCGCCGGCATTTTCATACGTTTCAAAATATTCCTTGTCAAACTTTTCGCGCAATTCGTACAAACCAAAATAATTGCCGTTGATATATACCGAAACCGGGCGCCATTCCATGTACAAATTGTGTGTTGGTGTTTTGCCCATCATGCGCACCTGTGCGGCATCCTTGTAAGGCATTACCATCCATTGATTACTGCCGTTACGCAGGTAAATACTGCTGTATGTATTTCGGTTTGGACGATCGGGAATTAAGGGGAAATTTACACTTCCTTCTCCCAAAATGGAATGATCAAAATCGAGACGAAACGAATGTTGCGGATGCGAGCGGGAACCTCCTGCACCGCCATCCATGCGCATCGAAGTAGCTTGTGAAAAGAGGAGCGGATGTCCGGGTGTTTCATCAAAATACTGTATGTGAGCAGCTTTCTCCCAATCGGAATTGAAATTGTCGAAGATGCCGTTTGGTCCGTATAAATTATCGGAAGCAGTTGTAACCGAAACGATTGGTGTAGTATGGCTTATGCCAATAAGATATGTTGCCGATTTTATTTCGCTGGGCAAAAATCCGGATTTAAAGCAGCGCGCTTTCAATACCGTATTTTGAAAGATGAACAACGGTGTTCCGGTGTAGATGGGCGAATTTAAATTGGGATCGCTTCCGTCGGTTGTGTAATGAACAGTAGATGGAGTATTGTTGGCGTTGAAAATCCCAACATTTAGTGTGCTTGTAAAAATACCCGAATTAATGGTGAATACAGGAGGAAGTGCAAACTCACTGAATTGTTGTTGGTTGTTATTGCTTTCACCGGGTGTTGGTGTTTGAAATAAACCGATGGCATTGCTTCCATTGGGAAGACACCCGATGCTGAGATCTGCTGACGGCACATCTACGTTTAACTGATGAACCAAACTCCCTTGCGGATTAAACAGGTAAATAGTTTCTCCACTCGAACCGATGCCGAAATTGGTGTGAAATTGGTATCCGTCGGGACTGAGAAAAATGCCATCGTAACTGCTAAATGGCACATTGTTCATTTGGAAATCGACATAGGTATATTCAACCGGATTTGCCGAAATAACATCAAAAGCAATCGAGTTGATTGGACCGGGCTGAATCCCTGCGGCAATTAGCTCATCTGCCAAGAATACAAACTGATTTCGCGCGCTCCAATACCAGTTTCCATATGGAGCGGGGTAATCGTACGGGCTGTTTTGCAAGTTCCCATCGCCGATTTCAACGCCATTTATTTTAATAACAGGCCGAAGGTTAGAAATTGTACCGGTTGCGAATCCGCAGGAGGCATCGTTGCCATCGTTGAAGTTCGAAATGCTTGCTGGGAAGCCCATATCGCTTTGCAGAAATTCTGAATTTACCGTATATCCTGTATTTTGATAAGAACATACATTGAGGCAGAGATTTGAAACCCCATCCCATGCAAACGCCTCTGTAAATACATGCTCGTTCCATCCATTCTGAGGTATAAATGCCGTCTGATTTAATACCGGAGTCATGGGCGCTGTCTGATACCGATTCTTGTTGCTGCAGTGTACAATCAGAAAACTGCCTGCTTCGAGTATATAATGTGGTAACACCCACTTTGTAACATCTTCAGGATCGTCGCTAAGCGTATAATTGAATAAATCTACACTCGAATTCCCTGCATTGTAGAGTTCTATCCAATCGTTAAACTCGCCATCTTCATCGGCGATAGTTGAGTAGTTTTTGTTACTGCCCTCATTGATAATGATTTGTGCAGAAAGAGTTGATTGAATAAGGATTACAACAGAAAGAAGAAAGTTGAACTTCATTTTTCGCAGGGCGGACAATTGGGGTTAATTCGATAATTCCGCTCAAATTTACATGAATTTAACATTGGATTCAGATACGTGTCTCATTTGATATAATAATTCAGAATTGTGCCGCAATCGTTTAATTTTGTGAACTCACTTTAGAATCATGCAAAATTTAAAGGAGGCAAGATTAATTAAGTGTTAGACCTCTGTTTTTGTAGTTTTGTTCATTCGTTAAGGTAATATGGCAATTAGTAAGAAAATTCAAGTAGAAGGCAAGGATATAACTATCTTACTAGGTCTTGAACAGGAATTTATTTCTTTAACCGACATGTTAAAAGCCAAAGACGGCGATTTCTTTATATCTGATTGGCTTCGCAACAGAAACACAATTGAATACCTTGGAATTTGGGAGTCAATTTACAATCGAGATTTTAATTATGGCGAATTTGCCATAATTAAAAGTCAGGCTGGCTTAAATAGCTATAAAGTAAGTGTAAAGGAATGGGTTGAAAAAACCAATGCCATCGGAATAAAAGCAACAGCCGGTAGATATGGCGGAACATACGCACATCCCGATATTGCATTTGAGTTTGGTATGTGGATCAGCCCACAGTTTAAAATTTATCTGATAAAAGAATTTCAACGACTAAAAAATGATGAAAATGATAGGTTAAAACTAGATTGGAACTTACAAAGAACCTTAGCTAAAGTGAATTACCATATTCATACTGATGCAATTAGAGAAAATTTAATTCCAAAAGAAATAACACAAGAACATGCCAACTTTATTTATGCTAACGAAGCTGATTTGCTAAATGTAGCACTCTTTGGTATTACTGCAAAAGAATGGCGAAGAATTAACCCTGATAAAAAAGGAAATATTAGGGATCACGCTTCGCTGGAACAACTCGTAGTTTTAAGCAATATGGAAAGCATTAATGCATTGCTTATCAATCAAGGCTTGATACAAAACGAAAGGCTGGTTCAACTTAATAGAACTGCCATTATTCAAATGAAGTCATTACTAGAAGGAAAGATTTTAAATAAAGGCAAAATAGATAAACGAATTACAGGTGGAGAGTCGCATTAAGTTTTCAAAGGAAATTCGAAAACAGAAATTTCAATCCCCCTAAAAATTAAACACCACCCAATTGTCAGAAAACTTGATGAAACAACTTGTTTTAATTTTTTCTTTAATATCTGTCTTTAAAAATACATCTGCTCAGCAATTAATACTTGGACGCGTTAGTAGCAGTGGCGATAATCAGCCAATTGCCGGATGTATTGTGCAATTGCTTAAGACCGATTCTACCTTGGTTAAAGCTACAAGTTCAAATGCGGAAGGATTTTTCCAATTGGAAGACATTGCTGAAGGGAATTACCTTATTAAAGTAGGTATCTTGGGTTTCACGCCACAATGGAAATCACTTGTTGTAGCAGGCGAACCCGCTCGTGCCGGGATGTTCAGGCTAGAACCTGCTTCCAAAGAATTAGCAACCCAAGAGGTTGAAGCAGCACAAGTACGCACCGAACAAAAAGGCGATACCACACAATTCAATGCCGGTGCTTTCAAAACCAATCCCGATGCTACACTCGAAGATTTGGTGAAGAAAATGCCCGGCATGGTAGTCGAAAACGGACAAGTGAAAGTAGGGGGCGAGCAGGTGCAGAAAATAACCATCGATGGAAAGGAGTTTTTCGGCGACGATGCATCGATGGCCTTACGTAATCTGCCGGCCGAAGTAGTCGATAAAATTCAGGTGTTCGACCGCTTGAGCGATCAGGCGCAGTTTACCGGGTTCGACGATGGAAATTCGCGCAAGGGTATGAATGTAATTACGCGGGGCGGAATGAAAAATGCCGAATTCGGAAAGCTCTTTGGCGGATATGGTACAGAGGATCGTTACAACACAGGGCTCACCTACAACAAGTTTAAGGGAAACCGAAAATTCACATTTCTTGGACAAAGTAACAATGTAAATGTTCAGAATTTTTCATCGCAAGATTTAGTTGGCCTAACCGGTGGCGGTGGTGGTGGTGGAATGGGTGGTGGCCGCGGCGGTGCAGGTGGCGGTGGAATGA
>JBKCFX010000253.1:0-1078 GCA_046303595.1 Bacteroidia bacterium | reverse complement strand
TTCGGTTAACAATTACCTTGGTCAACAAGTATCTGTAGAAAAATTCAATGTTGCTTCATCATCAGTGGTGAATCGCACCTTAGATATGTCTGCTCTTTCGAATGGCGTTTATTTCATCTCTGTTGCTACTAACAACGGAACCGAAGTAATCAAAGTTGTAAAGCAGTAATTCTATAAGCATTTAGAAAAGGCGGGTCGGGTTTTCCGGCCCGCTTTTTTTGTTTATAATTCCTTCTAGGTAATTCATACAAATAGTTAGGCTTTTGTACCTTCGCGGCATATGGCAAGTAAAACACATTTAGTTACCGGAGGTTGCGGCTTTGTTGGTCGAAACATGGTTAAACGCCTGCTTCTTCAGTCTGATGTTCAGGTTGTATTTATCGATAATTTGATGGTTGGAACGCATCCCGATACGTGGATGCCATATGCAAAAACACATGAAGGACAAGGTTACGCCATTTACGATAACCGCGCACTTTTCATTCACGACGATGCATTGAAGGTAATGCGCCGGCTTATGGACGACGACCAGCACTTCAGGAAAACGTATCCGTTCAAAATGGATCGTATTGACGATGTGTTTCATTTTGCAGCCATCGTTGGTGGCCGTGCTAAAATTGATGGCGATCCGATGATGGTTGCCCTCGACTTGGCTATCGATGCCGAGATGTTTTACTGGGCAGTGAATTATAAACCCGCACGTTTGCTTTATCCGAGCTCTTCTGCGGCTTATCCGGTCGATTTACAATCTGAATCCGGAGCCATTGCATTGAAAGAATCTGATATCAACTTCAAACGAATGGGCGAACCTGATATGACGTACGGATGGAGCAAGCTTACCGGCGAATTCCTTGCGAAGATTGCAGCCAGTCATTATGGATTGAAGGTTACCTGCATTCGTCCATTCAGCGGGTACGGTGAAGATCAGGACTTAACATATCCCGTTCCGGCCATCGCGGCACGCGCAGCAAAAAAGGAAGAGCCTTTCGAAGTATGGGGAAGTGGTTATCAGGGCCGCGATTTTGTGCACATCGACGATGTAATCGATTGCATTTTACTGGCGATGGATCACATACAC
>JBKCFX010000252.1:0-3802 GCA_046303595.1 Bacteroidia bacterium | reverse complement strand
CAATCAGTGGTTTTTGGGTAAAGGGCACCCAACGGTAGAGGCCGGTTGGAATTGGGATGAGGCGCAAAAGACACTCGAAATTCAGCTCGAGCAGGTTCAGGATTTGGAGTCGAATGGCGCGTTCCGCCTACCGATGGAAGTGGATATATACGTGCGCGGTACTGCACGACGCGTGCGCATTTCGATGGATTCGGTAAAGCAAACCATCCGCATAGCGCAAAACGAGAAGCCCGATTTTGTGAACATCGATGCCGAACGGATGGTTTTGGGCTACATTCGTCAACTAAACCGTCGCGAAGATGCCGAATGGTTGTTGCTGAACGGCAAACTTTATGGCGACCGTTTCTCAGGGCTTGAGAAGATTGTAGAAGATCTTTCGCTGCCCGGAAGTTCGGAATTGATTAAAACTGCACTTCGTGATAAATTCTGGAATATTCGGCTGTATGCCTTGAATAGCATGAAAGATTTGATGGCAGGCAATCCAGAAGAATTTAAGACCACACTCATACAGCTTGCAGGAAGCGATACGGAAGCCAAAGTGCGCGCCGCTGCAACAGGTATGCTTGCCACATATGGGAAAGATGAAGCGATTCGCCAAAAGCTGGAATCGGCCCTCAACGACAGTTCGGCGGCTGTGCAATCTTCGGCGCTTGGTGCATTGTATGAGAGCAATCCCGAAAAAACAAAAGAACTATTATCGAAACTCGAAGCCACTGCCGAGGGTGAAATGCTCATTTCCATTGCAGCCATTTACGCTATGAGCGGTACACCCGATAAATATGACTTTTTACTGAAGACTTTCGAAAAAATTAAAAACCCGAACGAAAAGTACTTTTTTGTACAAATTATTGGTCGCTATGCTTTATCGCAAAACGAAGATTTGGTTGTAAAATCTATCGATCGGATGACAGAAATTGCCCGCAAAGCGAGTCCATGGTTTTTGCGTTTGGCTGGAATACAGATGCTTTCGGAATATTCCGGCTATTTTCAAGCTAAAACTGATGAATTAACCGGAGAGATAAGCGGAATGGTTGAAAAAGGTGCGGCAGTAACTGCTATTCAGGAGAAAGAAATTCAAAAAGCGGCATTCGCTCAAAAATCAGAACAGTTGAATGGAACGCTTGAAGAAATCAGAAATAGCGAAACCGATCCAAATCTGTTGCGCATACTCAATCAGTTCGGAGAATAACCGGCTTTTTTCTATTTTTGAGAAAGAATGAATATGAAGCGGAATTTGAAGTTTATTGCTGCAACGCTGCTTTTCTGTAGTTTCCATGCAGTGAATCTGGTAGGCCAGTCGTTTTTCTACAGCGGCATTCCGGATATTCGTGAATTCCACAATGCACAGGTTTTTAAGCACCCAAATGGTGTTGTTTTGCATATTGGGTATGATTCATCGGGCGTTATAAAAAACACATTCATGCTCATCCTCGAAAACGGTACTGTTGCATGGAAGAAAAATCTTATAAGCACGCAACCAATCAAGCCAACAACCTTTCATTTTTTTGATGATAATTCATTCGCAGTAAGTGGCGAGGAAATTCTAAACGACACTGTAAAAAATGTGTTCGTTTGTAAAATCAATGCTTTAAACAATTTTACCTGGGGCAAGAAAATAATCACCCCGCGCGAAATAAACGAGGCAGGCCCTATTTTGGAGGATAGTTCGAGGATTTTTGCCTCATTAAACATGAAGCGTAAATTTGGGAATACCTATTTTGAAGATGCTCTTATTTATGTATTTAACTTGAGTGGAGTACAAAACTACATTACCGGTTTGGTTTCTAATTCATTCGCCAGAGAATTTAAACTCACCCATGCAACAATCGCGCGCAATGGCGATTTTTTAGGTTTGATTTCATACCGGGTAAATTCGGGTAATCCGGGCGCCGGATTTGTTTTGGTGCGCATGAGTAACGAGGGGGAACTAAAATTCAGTTATTCTATAAACCTGAATCAGAGTTATAAATTCGGCGGCACCCGTGGAATTTGCGAAACGGAATCCGGTAAAATCATTGTTGCCTGTCAATTGGATTCTGCCGATTCCAGTTCGACTGTAAAGCCCGGCTATCTTGCCATGTTTGCCGATTCGGGGACCATTTTAAAGCAACGCATTATTGGATTTAACGCTGATGTACAAATTGACATACTTCAAGCAAGTGAAACCGGTACCGGAATTCCAAGCTTATTTTGTACAGTTGAAGAAGACGGAAATCGTTTTTGGGCACTGGCTAAAATAGATACTGCCGATTTAAGTCTTTATGGAGCGCGCCATTTACCCGCATCAACTGATATAATTCCGCTGAATTCGAGCGCTCATGTTGCAACCGGCGATGGCGAAGGTGGTGTTTACACTGCAGCAGGCTTACAGTGCGCTTCGGATGCGAAAAGTTATTCAAGCATAATGCATTGGAGCAGTGAGTCGACCATCGACTGCCAAACACTGGATGCCTCAGCCTATTTTGAAGATTCATTGGTCAATTATCAGATAAACGTATACGCGCTTTCACCCGTAACAGGAATTCTTGCGCAAAACTTCACTGCTACGATTGAAGACACATCGGTTCCATTCGTTCAGAACTTGTGCAACGGTTGTGGGAATTTGGCCGGACTCCCGCTGGCTGATGATAACCCATATTTTTTTGCCACTGCTCAACCGAACGAAATAATCCTACAAAATAGTAGCAAGCAAATACTTACATGGAAGATTTTTTATATCGATGGGCGATTGCTTGCCGAAGGAATCATAGCCAATGAGACGCTTCGAATTCCCACTCCTGATAATGGACTTTACATCGTTACCCAAGGAGATATGAAGGCGGTGAAAGTATTCGTTCCATAGGAAAAACTGCGGCATTTTGAATTCGTACCTGAGCATAATACAGGCATTTACCCGATCATTAACAGATGCGAAATCGGTAGAAGTTGTATGTTGGGAACTTACAAAAAATGTTATTGCGCATATGGGATTCGAAGATTGTGTGGTTTACCTCTTCGACGATGATCGACAAGTTCTGATTCAGATTGCTGCACATGGCCCTAAAAATCCGGTTGATTTGGATATTTTGAACCCGATTGTGATTCATCCCGGTGAAGGTATCGTTGGTTCTGTTTTTCTTTCGGGTCAACCTGAAATTATTCCTGATACCTCAATTGATTGGCGCTACATTGTAGACGACAAAAGGCGCATGTCTGAAATTTGTGTCCCCATTTTGTACCAGGGAAAAGCAATTGGGGTAATTGATAGTGAAAACAGCGAAAAAAACTTTTACACGGCCGATCATTTGCTAATTCTGAGTACCCTCGCATCGAATTCATCAAATAAAATTATCAAAACGCGCGCATTCGAAAAATTAGAAAACTTAAATGCCGCCTTAGAAAACCAATTAAGAAATAACGAGGAACAAACCAAGGAGCTACGTCGCCTTAACAAACAGCTCGACGAGTTAATTTACAGGCTTTCACACGATTTTAGAACGCCAGTTATCGGTGTGCTGGGATTGCTTGAATTATTGCAGCATGATCCGTCGAAGATTAACATGCTTCTCGATAATTTAAGAAGGAACATGCAACGGCTCGACAGTATTTTACAGAACATCTATTTCTACTCGCTCAATTTGCGAAAACCTATTGAAAAAGAGTCGGTAAATCTGCGCGATGTTTTTGAAGAAACATACAAGCAATTGAATCATCCGAATAAGAAAGATGCTATTTTCAAGATAAACCAACGCATAGAAAACAATGTGTACACAGATGCCGCACGATTAAAAATTTTTGCGCGCCATGTGATCCAAAATTCATT
>JBKCFX010000251.1:0-1567 GCA_046303595.1 Bacteroidia bacterium | reverse complement strand
CAGTGAACTGAGAAGTGCGTTTTCGAAATTGCAGGTTGAGGGCTTTAAAACCTTCATTCCACCGTTTGAATTTTGCACCGATAATGCTGCGATGATTGGCATCGCCGGATATTATTTGCTACGTAATCAGGTTCAATCGGGTTTGGATACAATTGCTGAACCCGGCTTGAAATTTTAGTTTTTACGAAGCGCTGTCTTTACGACTACTATCGCTGTTCATGCGTTCGAACTCGCGAATCAGTTCTTCGTCGGTTTTGCCTAAATTACGAATGCTGGCTTCAACATCTTTTGCGAGAACGTGCTTTGGGTATTTCTTCAAGAAATCATTGTAATACGTTCCGGCTTTGTTATCATCGTTGAGTTGATTGTCGTATACAAAACCGAGGAAAAAAAATGCTTCCGGAGCTCGCTTGTCATTCGGAAACATCTGCAGAAATTTCTCCAAAACTTTAACTGCCGATTCGCCCCAATTTAGATTGATACTGATTGTTGCAGTTTTATAAAGATATTCAGGCGACTTCGGGTCATCGGGGAAGCGAGTAGCGAAATCGTCGTATTCTACTTGCAGATTGTATGCACTCACTTCATCTTTGGGATTTCCGTTCGCATCGAGCAATTGCTTTTCGAGCTTTTCGATTTTTTCGAGCGATTTACTTTTATTATCGTTGCATGCAACAAATGTGGCAAGGCAGAATAACAGTAAAATTAAACGTAGTGCATTCATTGTGTACTCATCTGAATAATGCGCAATATAAAAAAATGATTGCCTTTAGCGTTTAAAATTTGGAAATTTCATCCGGTAGTCGACCTTTACACTTCCCTTGCTGATGTTGTTTAATTTTGATGTTAGCAAGGTTTTCCGTAACGGGCTAATCCGATCGGTAAATAATTTCCCTTCGATATGGTCGTACTCGTGCTGAATGATTCGTGCGAGATATCCCGAACATACGAGCTCATGCTCTTCAAAATTTTCATCGCAATACCGAATTTTTATCTCGCGCTTGCGGGTGATGTCTTCCCGAATACCGGGAATGCTCAGGCATCCTTCGTTAACAGACCAGTTTTCGCCGGTTTCATCTATAATGCGTGCATTGATGAATACTTTTTTCATGCCTTTCAACTCGGGCTCTTCGTCGGCAAATGGACTTGCATCTATAATAAACAGGCGTATCGACAACCCAATTTGCGGAGCAGCAAGGCCAACGCCACTCGCATTGTACATCGTTTCAAACATATTGCCGATGAGCTGCTGCAATTCGGGATAATCGGTGGAAATGTCAGAAGCTTTTTGTTTCAGGAAAGGTGTTCCGTAAGCAACGATAGGTAAAATCATGCTGCAAAAATAGGAAATCAATTCGAGCCTTCATGATTTTGCCGGTCAGATTGAAATGCCCGCTGTTCGAGGTAACCCTGCAGTATAAGCGCTGCGGCGACTGAATCGGTTAACGATTTATCGGTTCGTTTTTTTCGTGAAAGGCCCGCTTCACCAATCGCAAGGGTCGCCAATTTGGATGTGAAACGCTCATCGGCACGTGCAATGGCAATATTGGGATATGTTCTTTTAAGA
>JBKCFX010000250.1:0-9737 GCA_046303595.1 Bacteroidia bacterium | reverse complement strand
GGCTAATCCTCAAATGGGTTTGATTGCAATTGATTCAATCCATACACCAATTCGAAACGTAAAGTATTCGGTCGAAAATTATCGTGTAGAACAAAAAACCGATTATGAGAAATTATTGATCGACATTACCGGCGACGGATCCATTGCTCCGAAAGAAGCATTGAAAGAAGCAGCTAAAATCCTGATACAACATTTTAGTTTGTTCAGCGACGAAAAAATGACAATCGATCCGGATGAAACAAAGCAGGAAGAAACGATAAGCGAAGGCGATTTGCACATGCGCCAGTTGTTAAAGACCCGCCTGGTAGATATGGATCTTTCGGTTCGTGCTCTAAATTGCCTTAAGGCAGCCGACGTTGAAACTTTAGCAGACTTGGTTTCATTCAATAAAAATGATTTGTTGAAGTTTCGCAACTTTGGTAAGAAATCGCTTACCGAGCTAGAGGAATTGGTGCAAAGTAAGCAACTAACGTTCGGGATGAATCTCGCAAAGTACAAACTTGATAAAGAATAATTGACCAGTCTGTAGACTGAAAAAATAACCGATCATGAGACACGGAAAAAAAGTAAATCATTTAGGTAGAACAGCTCCACATCGTAAGGCACTTATGGCGAACATGGCAAGTTCTCTGATTTTACACAAGCGAATCAATACAACTTTGGCAAAGGCAAAGGCATTACGCACCTTTGTTGAACCGCTGATAACCAAATCAAAGGAAGATACCACGCACAGCCGCCGTACAGTATTTGCTTATCTAAAAGATAAAAATGCCGTTACAGAGCTTTTTCGCGAGGTATCCAATAAAATAGCTGACAGGCCGGGTGGATATTGCAGAATTATAAAACTTCCAAATCGTTTGGGAGACAATGCATCTATGGCAATGATTGAACTTGTTGATTTCAATGAGCATCTAACTAAGGAGGTTACAACAAGATCTGTTGAGAAGAAAACGCGTCGCGGACGTGGTGGAGCTAAAAAATCCGCTGCTGATACAACAGTTCAGGCCGCTGGAGACTCTGAGTCCGCACCAGATGTTGCAGCTTCTTCTACGGATGAATCAACCGATTCTACTGCTGAGTAAAAAGCTGATAAAATGGTTTAAAGAAAAAAGGGTAGGGCTAAATGTTCTATCCTTTTTTTTTGATATTTGCGCAGGAAATACGATGCGTTATTCTGAAACAAAATCTGCAATTCTTCTGCTTGAAGATGGAACAGTATTTAAAGGTAAATCGGCCGGAGTAGAAGGTACAGCCACCGGAGAACTATGCTTCAATACCGGCATGACCGGTTACCAGGAAATATTTACAGATCCTTCATATTTCGGACAGATTATCGTTACCACACATGTCCATATCGGTAATTATGGAGTGTGGAATGAAGATGCAGAGTCGGATGGAGTTAAAATTTCAGGTTTGGTGTGTCGCGATTTTTCAGCCGTATATTCTCGAAATAAAGCAGATTCCTCGCTCCTTGATTATTTCAAGAAAAACAATGTTCCTGCTATCTGTGAAGTAGATACAAGAAAATTAGTGAAACATATTCGAAGTCGGGGTGCAATGAATGCAGTGATATCGACTGAAACAGCCGATGTCGAAGTTCTAGCTAACCTATTGGCGAATACACCATCAATGCAAGGCTTGGAGCTATCCTCTGATGTGTCGACTGATATTCCGTATTTAAGTGGTGATATAAATTCTGGTTTGAAAGTAGCTTTGCTTGATTTGGGCTCTAAGAAGAATATCGTCCGTTGCCTTACCGAACGCGGTTGTTCTGTTAAGGTCTTTCCTGCAAAATCAAGATTTGAAGAAATGATGCTATTTCAGCCGGATGGTTTTATGATTTCAAATGGGCCGGGTGATCCTTCTGTGGTGACATATGCAATTGAGACTGTTAAAACAATTTTGGAACACAAGATACCCTTGTTTGGCATTTGCTTAGGGCATCAGATTTTGGCAGAAGCTTGTGGAATGCAGACCTATAAAATGCACAACGGCCATCGTGGCATTAATCATCCTATTAAGAATCTTAAAACAGGAAGAGGGGAGATAACATCACAGAACCATGGTTTTGCAGTGCGAAAAGAGGATGCCGAGTCACAAGCCGAAATAGACATAACCCATATTCATTTGAATGATCAGACCGTAGCTGGAATAAGACATAATTCGTGCCCTGCATTTTCGGTGCAATACCATCCGGAATCTGCGCCAGGCCCTCACGACTCTCGCTATTTGTTTGACGATTTTATTTCCTTAATGTCTGATTTTAAATCAAAAAAGTAATACAATGAGTTCGATAGCGCATATTCACGCTCGCCAGATTCTTGATTCTCGTGGAAACCCAACAGTTGAGGTTGATGTATTCACTGAAGGCGGGTCGATGGGAAGAGCCGCTGTACCATCTGGGGCATCAACAGGTACACATGAAGCCGTGGAGCTTCGTGACGGAGATAAAAAACGCTACTTGGGTAAAGGCGTCGAAAACGCGGTAAATAATGTAAATACGACTATACTCGAAGAACTTCGCGGAATGGAGGTTAGTGATCAGCGGGGCGTCGATATTGCGATGATTGAGCTTGATGGATCTTCCAATAAAGCCAATTTAGGGGCTAATGCAATTTTAGGCGTATCGTTAGCAGTTGCAAAAGCCGCGGCAGCCGAAACCGGTCAACCATTGTTTCGTTACATCGGAGGCGTTAACGCAGCATTGCTGCCGGTTCCGATGATGAATATTTTGAACGGGGGGTCTCATGCCGATAACAGCATCGACTTTCAGGAATTTATGATAATGCCTGCGAATGCGCGTTCGTTTGCCGAATCGCTGCGCATGGGAACGGAGGTTTTCCATCATTTGAAGGAAGTTTTAAAAAAGAAGGGAATGTCGACCAATGTTGGCGACGAAGGAGGTTTTGCGCCAAATTTGAAATCCAATGTGGAAGCCATTGAAACGGTTTTGCAAGCTATTGAAACGGCTGGCTATAAACCCGGAAAAGATATTTGGATTGCCATAGATGCAGCTGCTTCAGAATTCTACGATGCAGAGAAGGGTGTTTATCATTTTAAAAAATCAACAGGCGATAAATTAACTTCAACACAGATGGTTGATTATTGGGCCGACTGGAGCAAGAAATACCCAATACTTTCTATTGAAGATGGCTTAGCTGAGGATGATTGGGATGGTTGGAAAAAGTTGACAGATAAAATCGGAAGAAATGTTCAACTGGTAGGAGATGATTTGTTTGTGACCAATGTAGATCGGCTAGGAAAAGGTATTGAGCAGAATATTGCTAATTCCATCTTGGTTAAAGTTAATCAAATTGGAACCCTAACAGAAACCATCAATGCTGTTCAATTGGCGATGAACAATAAATATACAGCAGTTATGAGCCATCGCTCCGGAGAAACCGAAGATACCACAATCGCTGATTTGGCTGTGGCATTGCGCTGTGGACAAATAAAGACTGGATCTGCATCTCGATCAGACAGGATTGCGAAGTACAATCAGTTGTTGAGAATTGAGGAAATGTTGGGTGGAGCGGGAAGGTTTGCAGGTTTGGATGTAACCAGCAAAGGCTAATTTTGTTATACATCACTTTAAGACTGAATTTCGCGTTTAAAGCATCATTTTTCTAGATTCAGGTAGTCTTTTACTATGTATACTGGTCTTTTCCTGCTTTCATCATAAACACGCCATAAATATTCACCAATTATTCCTAGCATTATCATAATTAGACCACCGATAATCAACAAAAGAATTACAATTGGTGCGTACCCCTTGAATGGAACCTTATTAATAAGGCGAGCATATGCTACAATAAGCGCATAAATAAATCCTAGGATTGCAGTTGTTATTCCAATGATAGACATAAATCGAATAGGTAAATAAGAGGTATTTAACGAACCGTCAATAAAATATTTCAATTTCTTGCTAAAATTCCACTGCGATTTTCCAATTGTTCTTTTCTGTCTTTTATAGGGTATAAATTTTATATTGAAGCCCATCCAAAGTATATCTCCTTGAAAAAAGCGATTACGTTCATCTATTTCGGCGAATACATCAAGTGGCTTTCGGTCGAGTAATACATAATCAAAACCGCCCTCAGGCATTTTGGGATTGGCAATTTTCATAAAGCGATAAAAAATCGCTGATGTTAACTTGGCGGGAATAGAATCCTCCCTGTCTGTGCGGTAACAAATAACGATTTCGCTTTTTTGCCTTTGCCATTCCTGAATCATATCATCAATTAGTTCAACCGGATCTTGTAAGTCGGCCGACATAAATATTGCTGCCTCGCCCTTAGAATGTCTTGCGCCTGCGATCATTGCAGGAACCTGACCGAAGTTTCTGCTAAAGGACAGGGCTTTTATTCGTGTATCGCTTGCGGCCAAAACGTTTATCTCTGTCCACGAACCATCATCAGAGCCATCGTTAATCAGAATGATTTCGAAATTTAATGCCGTGGTTTTGCTGGAAAATAAAGAAACAATTTTGTCACATGTTAGTTTTATGGAACCTTCATTTCTAAAAACAGGAATAATAAACGAAATCATATAGCTGGTTAGCGCTGTGTGGATATTGCTTCTATGTGGTGTTTCAAATCAGATTCGCCTTAATAATATTTGAAATCATGTCCACTGTCTCTAGGCTCAATTCTGGATAGAGTGGCAAACATAAAATTCTTGAAGCCATAGATTCTGACATGCTTTCACGAAGATTGTTGTCGACAAAATTCAACGTGTTAAGCGAAGGATAAAAATAGCGACGGGGTTGAACATCTTTATTACCTAATTCTTTTAAAACCTTCAGAAGTTCATTTTCCGTTCTAAAAATTATTGGAAAGTATGCGAAATTATAACGTGTTGTACCCTCCTGAATCTCAAGAAACTTTAATGGCATGGATTTTAAGTTTTCTTTATATCGATCGCAGATAGACTTTCTAAGTAGAATTATTTCAGACATTTTAGGAAGTAAACACAATCCCATTGCGGCTTGAACCTCTGAACCTTTCCCATTCACTCCAACACCATAGAACTTGTCCGGACCATTGTGGCCAAAATTCCGCATATACGATATTCGGTGTGCTAAATGATCGTCTTCGGTTACTAGGCCCCCGCCTTCGATGGTATGAAAAATTTTTGTCGCATGAAAACTAAGGGTCGATATGTCTCCATAGTTCAATAGCGACCTCCCCTTATATTCAACGCCAAATGCATGTGCAGCATCGTAAATTACCTTTATCCCTTTAGGCCTAGCAATATTTTCAATTTCTTCAACATTGCACGGATTTCCGTACACATGTGTGGCAAGAATTCCAGTTGTGCTCGGGGTAAGCATCTGTTCCGCCGATTTGGGATCAAGTGTTAAGTTATCTTCTAAAATATCACAAAAAACCGGATTACATCCTTCCCAAACCAAACTCGAAGTTGTTGCTACGTAAGAAAATGGTGTGGTTATCACATTGCCTTTTAAGTTCGCCGCTTTTATTGCAATTTGCAATGCAATAGTGCCATTGTTAACAAAAAAGAAATGCTTAACACCTAGAAATGCCTTAATCCGCTCTTCGAGTTCAAGTACAAGTGGTCCGTGATTCGTTAAATGTCCCCGCTCCCAAATACCTTCCAAATGCTTAACATATTCATTTAAAGGTGGTAAATACGATTTGGTTACATTTATCATTTTTTCTCAGTAGGCACGAAATGTAAAGATAAAATTCGCTTCTTATCCTTATTCTATACGTCCAACGGCAATTGGACCTTTAAATCGCTATTTATTAGTTGAATATAGTTAATCAATCAAGGCGATTCCGCTTCTCGGTTTTTTGGTACTTTTACAAAGCATGTGCGCACGCTATCTCTATCTTTTATTTTGGCTAACCCTGCAATGTTTGCCAGGTTTGGAAGCCCAATTCTACAACGGCTCGCAAATGGAATTCGGTCAGAACCGCATTCAGTATAAACCCATCAACTGGGAATTTTACCGCTACCCGAAATATGATGTGTTTTTCTATGCTGGCGGAAAAGATCTTTCGCATCAGGCAGCACGTATTGCCGACGAATATCTTATCGAACTCGAAAACCGCTTCAATTATGAACTCGAAAATCGCCTTCAAATCATTCTTTTTAACCGGCTTTCTGATCTCCGGCAAACCAATCTGGGCAGTATGCCCGATATGGAAAACAATCCGGGCGGAATGACGCGCCAGGTTGGAAATAAGGTTATGGTTTATTATACTAACGGGTACGTCCCATTTATAAATCAACTTAAGGCAGGAATAGCAGGTGCATTTATCCAAGAAATGCTATACGGCAGCAATCTGCGCGAACGAATGCGCTCGGGAACGGTAATTCGCATACCGACTTGGTTCGAAAAAGGACTGGCGAAATATTTATCCGAACCATGGGATGCCACACAAACAAGTCGCGTGCGCGATGGATTAATCAACGGCAGGTATTTTCACCTTAACCGCCTCGAAGGCGAAGAGGCTGAAATTGCAGGTTTTTCGATGTGGACTTTCTTTGCGCGCGTTTATGGAGAACGCATCATCACCGATATTGTGAACCTCACAGCCGACTACCGCAGTGCCGATCAAGGCATTCAGGTGGCATTGGCACAACCGATTAGTTTAGTATGGCAAGAATGGCTCAATTTCCTCGATCAACAACTCATTGCAGCCGAATCTAAAACCAAACCCATTGCCGGGAAAAAAATCAGTGGGCGCTACCGTAGAGGCTTTACGTATTCGCGCGTAAGGATGCATCACGATGGGAAACGGATAGCCTATGTGCGTAACGATCACGGCAAGAATACCATTTGGTTGTACAATACTGAAACAGGTAAAAGAAAAAAACTCTTGCGCGTTGGGAAGCGATTGCCCGGTCTTACCGAGAATAGCTTTCCGGTTATTGCCTGGCATCCCGATGGCGATTTGCTTGTTTATACCGATGAATATAAGGGACGACTGCGATTGAACTTTTATTCGCTCGAGAAAAAAACTACCGAGCGAAAGTTTCTGAACGATTTGCAAAAAGTTGAAGATTTTAGCATTGCCCCGGATGGGAAACGATATGCACTGATTGGCTCACGCGACGGCCAAACCGACCTCTTCCTCTTCCAGAACATGGCGAATACGTTAACTCCCATTACCAACGATTACTGGGACGAGTACGATTGCAGTTGGATGCCCGACGGGAAGCGCATTCTCTTCAGCTCGAACCGAATGTCAGACAGCCTGAAACATGTTCCTGACGCTAAGGCTATTCCCGATTTTAATAACGACTTATTCATTTACGATACCGAATTAATCGCGCCAGTGGTGCAACGCCTTACAGAGACCCCGGGTGTTAACGAAATTCAGGCGCGTGCATTGCCCGACGGACAATTCGTTTGGCTATCGGATGAAAACGGAATCACCAACCGATACAAAGGCCGTTTCGACAGTACAATCGCCTACATCGATACCATTACGCATTACCGCTATTTTATGGTGAGTCGGCCGGCAGGAAACTACAACCGGTCTATCGAAAAACATAGCCACTCGGCTGATGGCGCATCGGCTGAAATTGTCTATTACAAAGGCCGGCAACAGGTTTTCTTTACCCCCAACGATAGCCTTTGGGCGTTCGGTCAAAAACTTCCCAATGCAGGCAAACTAGAAAAAGCTCGAAAAAAAGTAAGTGGTAACCGCAATTCAGAGCCTGAGCCCCGCTCGAAACTTAAGAAAATATTAGTGTTCGGAAATAAAAGTCAGCAAAGCCGTCAGCAGGAAAAGGAAGGCGCAAGAGACACTTTTCGTGTCACGAAGCAACGCATGTATGAAACCTCTTGGTATACCGATTACCTCGTAACGCGTATCGATCGGGCTTTCCTCAATCAAGTGTACCAACCGTATAGTGCGTTTGGCTATTTCAATCCATCACTTAACGGGATGTTCCGTTTGGGCATTTCGGATTTGTTCGAAGATTACCGCATTACAGGCGGCATTCGACTCGCAGGGAATCTCACCGGAAACGAATACCTGTTCGCTTTTCAGGATATGAAAAAGCGGCTCGACAAAACAATCGTATTTCACCGGCAGGGCATACAAACCGCTTCGCTCGATGCTACACGCAATCTTGCGCACACCTTGATGGGAAAATTGAGCTATCCGTTCAGCGAAGTGGCCCGTATTACCGGAAGTGTAGGCGTGCGGTATGATCGAAATGTTTACCTCTCGGTCGATCTGGCCAACCTCAACCTCGAAAACCAATACCGTTACTGGGCACAACCTAAGCTTGAATTTGTGTTCGACAATAGTTTTCCGGCAGGTCAAAACATGGTTATGGGAAGCCGTATCAAACTAACGGCGGAGTATTTCAGAAACATACGCGATAAAAACCAATCGACC
Source organism: Bacteroidia bacterium (assembly GCA_046303595.1). GTDB lineage: Bacteria > Bacteroidota > Bacteroidia > M30B66 > M30B66 > CAMCXT01. The sequence goes on along the minus strand of JBKCFX010000250.1, from coordinate 1,356 downwards.
TTCGTCGTGGGGGGCGATGCACGCCGTTATGAGCGAATTGATCGTGAGATGATTTTTGCACTTCGGGCTGCCGCCGGAACTTCGATGGGCCCCGGAAAATTGCTTTATTACCTTGGAGGTGTCGACAACTGGTTTGTGCCACGTTTCGATGATGCGGCATTGCCTAGTCCGGATGCTGGTTATATGTTCCAAACACTGGCTACCAATATGCGCGGATTTTACCAGAATGTACGGAACGGAAATAGTTTTGGGGTAATCAATGCGGAATTCAGATGGAATTTCGTGCGCTATTTTTCGCGCTTTACACTCCGCTCTGAGTTCTTTAATTCACTTCAGGCAATGGCATTTACAGATGTCGGTACAGCCTTCACCGGCCCATCACCCTATTCAGACGAAAATACGTTTAACCAGCGCACAATTACTTCCGGTCCAATCACGGTTGTCTTGAAAAACCAGGAGGAACCAATCGTTTGGGGCTATGGATTTGGTTTGCGAGGCAAATTGCTCGGCTATTTTGTTCGTGCCGATTTAAGTTGGGGCATCAACGACGGGCGACGCATGCCTTCACTTTTTTACCTTTCGCTCTGCAACGATTTTTAACATGAAACTTCCTAGTATGGACACTACAACGCTTGTTACCCTATTGCTGGTAGGCCTTATCGCCGGTTTCGCTTCCGGTATGGTTGGAATCGGTGGCGGAATATTAATCATCCCAGCACTTACCTATTTACTAAATCTAAGTCAACACCAGGCACAAGGCGTTACAATTGGCTTGCTATTAATGCCAGTTGGATTTCTAGCTGCTTACAACTATTACAAATCGGGCAATCTAAATTTCAACTACAGTTTAGTGATGGCAATTACCTTCATCGCAGGAGCCTGGCTTGGTTCAAAAACATCACTTGCAATCGATGCTAAATTGATGAAGAAAGTCTTCGGGGGCATCATCTTTTTAATTTCGCTTAAAATGCTTTTTGGAAAATGAATCCCATTTCTTATCGCGAAATACAGGCTCTTGCCGAGAAATATAGTGAGAAGCTTATTGCATTTCGCAGGCACCTGCATGCCAATCCCGAATTGTCTTTTCAGGAATACAAAACCAGCGCGTTTATTCAGGAAGCACTGGCAAGCGCAGGAATCGCCTTTAACTCCAAAATTGCGGGAACCGGAATTTTAGCGGAAGTTTCGGGTTCGGCTGATGGTAAAACCATTGCCTTACGCGGCGATATGGATGCCTTACCCATTCAGGAAGAAAACCATTGCGATTATAGCTCGAACAATGCAGGCGTGATGCATGCCTGTGGGCACGATGTGCACAGCACTTGTATTTATGGTGCTGCCTTGATTGTGCAAGAA
>JBKCFX010000249.1:0-1201 GCA_046303595.1 Bacteroidia bacterium | reverse complement strand
TTATAGCTTTGAAGGGAATGCACAAATGAGCAATTCGAATCGATTCCGCATTCGTTTCAGCAAGCCAACCGTATTCTCGGCCGAGGGCGAAACGTGTTCAGGATTTGATGGCGAAATCGGAATCGAATCGCAAGCCGGTATCTGGAATTACACCTTAAGCAATGCTGAAGGACAAATCATCAGCAACGGAACTTCAGAAGAATATATGTTGTTCGAAAATCTCGATGGGGGTGATTATTTGTATGAACTAAGTCGCAATGATTACAGTGTTTCTATGAACATTACCGTTCCATCGGCACAAACTGTTGATGCCATTATTATGAGCAGCGAACTTGCCACTGTTTACGAACCAAAATCGTTCTCATCGGTGGTTTCGAATGCTACAGAAGTAGTGTGGAATTTTGGTGATGGAAGCGAAGTGCAGTTGGGCGAAAATGTAATGCACACCTATGAACAGCCAGGTATGTATACCTTAAGCTTAACGGTAAGCAATGAAGAATGTTCGTACGGCATTTTCCAAAACATCGAAGTAACGGTTCCTCAAGTTACCGGGATGGAAGTAGCTGCAAAGAACATTTTCCGATTATTGCCTAATCCAGCGCAAAATACATTGACCGTAGTAAAGGTAGGAAGTGAAAATGCCAGCATCGAAATTGTTGATTTGGGAGGTAAGGTTGTTGCGCGCGAATCGTTATCGGCTACCATGCAGTCGGTTGATATTTCAACGTTAGCTTCAGGCATCTATTCTGTGGTTTATAAGCAGGCCGATGTGTATGCTGTTCAAAAACTTGTAGTTCAGAAGTAATATTTCAGTTGATTGGTTTTGAAAAGGAGTCCTTTGTGGCTCCTTTTTTATTTTATATCCAAATAAATGTAGCTACATATAATGTTATGATTTATATTTGCCGCAGATTTAGCAAATGGAATTTATCCTACATCCTTCAGAAGGTCGCAGTACGGCCGATTTTGGCTGGTTAAAAAGTCGACATTCCTTTAGTTTCGGACATTATTACAATCCTGAGCGCATGGGCTTTGGTGCCTTGCGTGTGTTGAATGACGACCGTGTTGCTGCCGGTGCAGGCTTTGGTACGCATCCCCACAACAACATGGAAATCATCTCTATTGCATTAAAGGGCGATTTGCAACACCGCGATTCCATGGGCAATACTTCTGTGATTCGTGAAAACGAAATCCAAGTGAT
>JBKCFX010000248.1:0-2032 GCA_046303595.1 Bacteroidia bacterium | reverse complement strand
AAATGAAATTTTCAGGCGATACGAAGTAACAAGTAACCTCATTTCCTGCGCCGTCCATATAGAAGTTTCGAAGCTTTCCTGACACCACAAATCCAACCTGGTCGCAGTTCTTACCTTGTTGAACCCATAAGTCGCCTTTTGCTATTTCAATTGTTCTGTAGGCCTCTTCTATCACAGATTTTTCTTCCATTGTCAAACTGACAATGGAGTTGATGTTTTCTGTTAGTGTTGTCATTTTGAGCTTCGGCGATTTCAGGCGTAAGTATAGAATTTAATTACTCCATCCGTAATTAAACATTAAATCAATTTTCCAGTTTTTTTTCAATCAAACTGTCCAACGAAAACTTACCCGGTCCGGTGAACAACAAACTAAGATAGGCTAACAAAAAGAGTAGCCCATGTTCCCTGTCTTCCAAAGGGTCTCCTCCATGAATTTCGAAAACAATAACGAATAGGCAAATAATCAACGGAATAAGTGCAAAACGGGTAAATAAACCCAAAACAACGAATACCGAACAAAACAATTCCGCAAAAACGGTGAGGGCATACGAAACAGTCGCCCCAACATGGAATGGATCGGGCCAATCTTTGCTGCCCTCAGAAAAATCTGTAAACTTAGACCAGCCATGCAATAACATTAGGGAGCATGCCAATCTTAGTGCGAGAAGGCCAAGATCATTTGACCACGCCTTGGTGCTAATGAATTGTTGTAGTCTATGATTCATTTGTTCAGGGAAGTTTAAATTTACATGAGAATTTCGATCAAAATTAACTATTTCTCGATCCAGCGAAGCGCATGTTTTTACCGTTTTTAAGGCATAATTTGCCTTTATGTCTTCATTATAAGTATAAAACAACCAAAAAAAAATCTTCTGTGGCTTAGGTTCCCGAAACAGTTGCCGGAAAGGAATTGGTTGCCTGATCCTTTTCGGGCGCCTTATCCAATGTAAGTTTAAGGATAAGGACATTTTTGTCAACCGCGTTTAGATCAATCTCGCAAGGATCTAGATTTTTCTATTACACACTAAATTTCATTTTGTCGGCTCCCCATTTTTAGTACAAGTCAAAAGTAGACATATTTTTTGATTGATTGTTTATTAGTGTTCCCCGCCGGGCGTAGTGTAGCGAAGGCGTAGCCGAAGCGAAACGAAGCCCGGCGGGTGGCGTTTCGTGTTGATGCATCTGGCGGTATTTTACTGGCGGTAATCCATTCAATGCATCGTGTGGTCTGAAATGGTTGTAGTCGTTTATCCATTGATCGATTATCTGCCTTAATTCGTCGATATTTCGAAAGATGTATGCATTCAATACCCCATTGCGAAAGGTGCCATTAAATCGTTCTATAAACGCATTCTGAGTGGGCTTGCCTGGCTCGATGTATTTGAAATCAATTTGATTTGCTTCACTCCACCTCTTGGCTAGGTTTGCAATAAATTCTGGACCATTATCCATCCTGATTTTTTGTGGTTTTCCATAGCGATTTACTAAATGCCGTAGAATCCAAATTACACGGCTACTTTTTAGTGAATAATCGGCCTCGATGTGTAGCACTTCTCTGTTGAAATCATCAATAACATTCAGCGTTCTGAACTTTCTTCCATTCTCAAGAACATCGCTCATAAAATCAATACTCCAGGTATGGGTGAATTCTGTCGGAATCACCAACGCTTCCTTAACGCGTTCAGGTAGTCTTTTCTTCATCTTACGCCTTAGCGGAAGGCCAAGCTGTTTGTAAACGCGATGTAGCCGCTTGTGATTAACATATTCTCCCACATTTCTCAATCTGCCATAACACTTCCAGAATCCCTCTCTAGGATGGTCTACTGCAAGTTTTTGAAGCTTATCTATCAGCGTTGAATCATCCTTTATTGACCGATAAAAAACGCTGCTGCGACTCGTTCCTAGTAATCGACACGCCCTGCTGATGTCTTTGATGCGTTCGTGCTTGAGCTCCAAAATCAACACTCTTTTCTCGCAGGGCTTTAGAGCTTTTTTTCGATAATGTACCGCGCTGTATCGAGTTCTAATGCCA
>JBKCFX010000247.1:0-6896 GCA_046303595.1 Bacteroidia bacterium | reverse complement strand
AACAAGAACAGCCCGGCATTGAATCCAGACCGGGCTTTGAAAAGCGTATACCCCTTTATTTTACTGTTTTGAAAACGTCCTGATTCACTTCGACCTTGTACTTTCCACGGAGTTCTTTAATCCAAGCTTGTTCGAGGTACGTCTGGTAGTCGGCGGTGATAAGCCCGCGCGCTTCAGACAATTCCTTAGGTGTTGGTTCGAGAATCGAAAGATATTCAACAAATACCACTGAACCATCTACGCGGTTGGTGTTTGGACTGATGCCCACAATCCATGGATTTGCGTCCACGTTTTCGTTGTCGCCTTTGAGGAACAAACCTTCTTCAACTTGCAGGTTGAGCTGCGAAGAAGCGTTGATTTCACTCTTGATGGACTCGGTAGTGAGTTTTTTCTTTACACGTTTCGCAACCAGTTTGCGCGTTTTTTCTGCAGTAGCAGCATCTTTACATTGATAAACTACAGCTTTGGCCCGCTGATCCCACATGTATTTCGATCGGTTTTGGTCGTGGAAAGCTGCTAATCCGGCACTATCGCGTATTGCTTTAGACCACACATTCTCGTCGGTAATATCGAACAATAGGATTCCATCGCGGTATTCCTGCATCAACAAGCGGAATTCCGGATATTTCTGTTCCAAACGAGCGTCTTCGTAAGCAATAACTTTATCGGTCTGATACCCTTCGTAGGCTTTACGCACCAAACCTTCTACATTGGCATCTTTTGCTTGCTTACTTTGGTTGTCGGCTATGAATTTAGCAAAATCGGCCTGGGTGTATTTTTCTGTACCGATCGAGAATAGTGCTTTGGTGAGACCCTTTGCCGCGTCGGCCGACCATTTGCCATTGCGGTACGATGTATCAACTTTGGAAAGCAATTCGGCGAATGCTTTAGCGTCTTCGCTGAAATTGTTTTCCTTTTTCACGCGCGCTACAACAGCATTGCGGCTTACTTGAGAGCGTGAATCTTTCGAGATTTTTTGTTTTAGCTCTGATTTTAATTCATCGAAGGGCTGAATTCCTTTGCGTTCAAGACGTTTAATGATGTGCCATCCGTATTGTGTGCGCACAGGTTCAGAAACCTGGTTATTCTCTTTTAATTCGAAGGCCACTTTCTCGAATTCAGGGACCATTTTCCCGGTTCCGAACCAAGGCAATTGACCGCCATTTTTACCCGAAGTGCGGTCATCGGAATAATTCTGAGCCAATGCGCCGAAATCTTCACCGGCTTTAATTTTAGAAGCTACCTCATCGATTTTTTTACGAGCAGCCTGTATAACTGAATCCTTAGCGTTTTCAGGAATTTTCACCATGATGTGCGCACATTTCACCTGACCCTGCGCATCGCGAATATCGGTAACTTTCAAGATGTGGTATCCAAACTTGGTGCGTACCGGCATCGTTACTTCGTCGATTTTCGCTTTGTATGCAGCGGTTTCGAACGGATACACCATCATCATGGAAGTAAAATAGCCTAAATCGCCACCATTCTGAGCCGCTGAAGGATCGTCGGAGTTTTGACGGGCTAGGTCAGCGAAGTTCTCACCTTTTACCACGCGGTTGCGGATAGAAATGGCTTTGTTGTAGGCCTGCAGGGTGTCTTTCGGCGTTGGATCGGCAGGAAGCTTGATGAGAATATGGCTCGCCTTCACATCTTTTTTCATGCGCTCATAAGCCTCTTCGATAAGGCGCTCGTTCACATCTTTATCAGACAAATAAGGTGCTGCAAGTTGCTTGCGGTAACCTTTCAATTCGTTGTTGAATGCCTGGGTTGTATCTTTCCCCAACACCTTTGCAGCCTTAACCTTCAATTTAAAATTGATGAACAGTTCGAGATAATCTTCGAGAGCCTTGCGGTCATCGGGTGCATCTTTAGGATTGTTTTTATGGTAGATGCTTTCGAACTCACTTTTTGTAACAGCATCGCCTCCTACGGTAAGCAATACCGGATCGATTGGAGCCGGGGCCGGAGTGGGAACTGCAACCGGATCAACATTTTCTTTTTTTGCAGGAGTTGAAGTTTTTTTTGCGCCTGTTTGAGCAAAAACAGCGGAGCTTAGAGCACTGAGCCCGATACTCAAAATACTGAATTTACGTGTCATACCTTAAAAATTTGAGGCTGCAAAATTACATTTCCTTGATGAGGAAAAAAAATTAAATTTTTTACGCGATATTTTTACAGAATTGGTAGCCAATTCATGCATTCAATCATTGCGCAACAAACGCCATAAATCTAAATTTTCGACTTAACGCAGCAACAGGAATTTGTTAGGATAGATTTCTGCATAAGCCTTTCGTTTAACTCTGATTTCATCATTTTCGCATTATCGTTTGCCTGATTGAAATTTTCACTTTATTAGATTTTTTCTAATTTTGAATACCACGCCCTTAATCAAGCAATGGACTACAGCGACGACATTATAGATTTTACCGAGAAATTACCGGGCAAAATAAATTCAGAAGAGCAGGAGCGCAATAACCGAATCATCAATTCATCGGTTGCCTATATGGCATCATTTGCTATTGTTTATGTATCTTTTTTTATTGTTACATCGCTCTTCGCCAAAAGACACAATTTGTTTTACAAGTTATTCTTTTTTAAAGTTGAATTCACCCAAAATTATTCCCTGTGGGAAATTGAACCTGTTATCAAAACATTCTCTGCTGGGCCAATATATTGTTTAATTGGCGGAATAGCAGGCCTTATTGTTCAGCGTCTTTACCTAAAACGCCCGGGTATTCTAAAACTGTTCTGGCTTTGGTTGGGTATTCATTTCTTCAATTTTTTTGCCGCACAGATGATTCTTATGCCAATAAAGGCGAATTCGCAAGGGATCAATGCTTCGTATCTGGGAATTGTTGCAGACTATATGTATTTCGATGATTTTGTAAAGTTGATTTTTTCCGTAATCGCCTCGATTATTCTCGTTTTCATTGGTTCAATCGTTTCAAAATCATTCGTTCAGATTACCAACAGCACCCAACACATTCATAAAAACGAAAACCGACTTCTTTATCTATTTCAAATCGTTTTTCTACCCTGGCTAATATGTTCGGGCGTAACAATGATTTATTTCGGCGATGGCTCGTTTATTCTGAACCTTGCCACCGTAACAACCATGTTTGTTGTTGTCATCTCAATTTTCATCAATGCGATGAAAAATAAAATGATCATGATTTACAAGATGCCTGAAACCGGGCAGATCGAAAACAAATTTCTCATTGTCCTATCTTCAGTACTGATCTTCATGAAGATATTTCTGAACAATGGCGTGCGATTTTAAGTATCGAACAAACATTCCTATTTCTTAAATTGGGAAAAGAATGCCCATTTGAATTACTTTGCTTCAAAACGAAGCAAAGTAAATTCGTAATTTGCCGCACTTTAGTTTCCTTTCTAAATGAAGGTACTCCGCCGATTGCTGGCATACGCAAAACCCATTCACCATTACCTGCCCGAGTACATTGTATTTATGGTGCTTGGGATTGTGCTGGGCATTGTCAATTTCACGATGCTCATTCCCATGCTCAATCTTCTGTTTGGCTCTGGCGAAGCAATTGCGCTTGAGCCTCTGCCCGAATTTGAATTGAGCGCATCGTATGTAGGAAGGGCTTTTAACCATTATGTCGGAAAACTCGCTCTTGAATCGGGCAAGATGTATGCACTTGGCCTAGTATGCGCCATCATCGCTACCGCCACGGTGCTCTCGAATCTTTTTCGCTATTTGGGAACGCGTGTTTTGGTGCGTTTGAAGATGAATCTCCTGCAGCGACTGCGCAATCATCTGTATGAAAAAGTTACCGACCAGTCGCGTGCCTGGTTTAATCGCAATCGCAAGGGTGATGTGCTTTCGACAATGACGAATGATGTACAGGAAATTGAGGTTTCGGTCATCAATTCGTTTCAGATTTTTCTGCGTGATCCCTTCGTGATAGTGGCCTACTTTTTCACCTTATTCCTTATTTCTGCCAAGCTCACCTTGTTCACGGTTATCTTCTTCCCGATTGCCGGCTTTTTCATCTCCACACTATCGCGCAAACTCAAACGAAAAGGCTATTTCAGTCAGGAAATGTTGGGGCGTATTCTGCAGCATACCGACGAAACACTCAGTGGAATCCGCATCATTCAAGCATTTCGTGCGAAGTCGGTTTTTCGTGAGAAATTCAGCCAGATTAATGCCGGTTTTACATTAAACAGCAAGGCCCTTTTCAACCAGCGCGAGTTGGCCTCTCCGCTCTCCGAAATCATGGGTGTTGTGGTAATTGTTGTATTGGTGCTTTATGGTGGTAATCTGGTAATCGATGGCGAACTCTCGGGATCGATGTTTATTACCTACTTGGCACTGTACTCGCAGATTTTACAGCCTGCAAAAAATATCAGTACGGCGATTTCGAACATGCAGAAAGGCGCAGTGTCGGCCGAGCGCATTTTCGCTATTCTCGATGCGCCGGTGGCGATTGAAGACCGGAAGGATGCAGGTAATTCGCTGAAGTTTGAGACTTTTGTTGAATTCCGAGGGGTTGGTTTTAAATACGATGCGGATGCTGTATTAACGAACATCAATTTCGTGCTACAGCGCGGAAAGAATCTGGCATTGGTGGGGAAGAGCGGTTCGGGAAAGTCGACTATCGCCGATTTAATGCTTCGGTTTTACGACCCCAATGAAGGACAGATTTTACTCGATGGCATCGATATTCGCACGCTCAGTCAGGATGCATTGCGCAGCCAGATTGGCTTTGTAAATCAAGATCCGGTGATTTTCAACGATACGGTACTCAGCAATATTACAATGGGTAATGCGCAGCCCGATATGGAAGCCGTTAGGATTGCCGCGCGAAATGCCCATGCGCTTGAATTTATTGAGCAGATGGAACTGGGCTTCGATACCGTACTTGGCGACCGTGGTTCGCGTTTGAGCGGAGGACAACGGCAACGCATTGCCATAGCAAGAGCGCTGTATTCGAATCCACCTATTCTCATTCTCGACGAAGCCACTTCGGCACTCGATACCGAAAGTGAGAAAGCTGTGCAGGAGGCAATCGCCGAATTGATGAAAAACAGAACAGTGCTGGTTATTGCACACCGATTATCGACCGTGCGCAATGCCGATGAGATTTTGGTTTTGCACGATGGCATTGTAGCCGAACGCGGCACACATAGCGAACTGATGCAACAGCAAGGGGTGTATCGCAGGTTGCAGGAATTGCAAGAACTTAGTTAAAATATCGTATTGATAATGAATAGGTAAAAAATATTCCCCATATTTTCAGCCGAAAATTTGTTCCATACGCGAAATTGTCCTATTATTGCGCCCTCAAAATTCCTTCTTAGCTCAGCTGGTTAGAGCATCTGACTGTTAATCAGAGGGTCCTTGGTTCGAGCCCAAGAGAAGGAGCCAGAAAAAAGGCCTTGCAGCGATGCGGGCCTTTTTTGTTTTCGGAATTGCCACCATTTGAAATACTCGTGAGGAGTGAGGGTTATATTAGTTTAATAAGGGAGATGTGTCAATTCAAGCGCTGTATTTCATTCAAGGAGTTGAAAATTCGCTCTGCAATGACGCGTAAAATGTAATTCGATTTTCAGATTTCAGAGGCGAATGGTTTTTCGTGAAGCACATTCGAACAACACTATGTTTAATCGATACGAAGACCCGCCAGGGATTGCAGGGGAAAGCCCGGAGACCCGAGTGCGTAGTGTTGTGCAAGGTAATTCGGGTCGAGGACTTGTACCGGAAAGCCCGCTCGTGGCGGCCTGAAAAATTGTAATGTATTGAAATTGAGTGTTTAGCATCTTTTTCCTTTGGGATCCGCCACTCCTCCTCCCCGATTTCAAGTTACAACACAAGTCCTGCACTAGTCGTTTCAAAATCGTAAAACGGATAATTGTTACGAACACGACTGTTCATAATATGGTTGGTAAAATACGCTTGCTTTAAGAGTAGCTATTTCAGAACTTTTCGCAGGGCGGGGACACGTGTTTCCCTATTTTGGATCTCGACGTTTTATTCCAGTATCCATTTCTGAACATTCGTTGCCTGTATTGATATCAAATTGCTCAATAGATTGAAGCAATTTGGCCCAAGGATCGCACGATACATTCCTCAGAATTAACCCGGATAAAATTTGCATGATTATAGCGCTTTGCTTTCGTGTCATTTCGAATCCAATACCTAATCTCGATTTGACGAAGAATACCTGATTATCTAATTTTTTGAGTTAGGACTGTTTAGGGCCTGAAATTTGATTTGCAGCACATTAATTTCAAGATATTCAATTTTGTATCCCCACTTTTAGGAATTTGTATCCCCACCATATTCAATTTTCAAAACATGACAAAAACGTTATTATTCATTTTGCTTTTTCCCTTTGCAGCAATTTCACAGGCAAGGTTAGGTTCAACGAAAAGCGAGATTTATGCCGAATTCATCGATTTAGGCCCACGAACTTCACTCGCGCCGGATGGGACCGAATACCTGGTTTTACATACCAAGGATTATATGTTTTTACATTACTTTGATAAAGTTGATGTATGCATTACATCGGTAATTTATCCGGAAAATCTGGATGCAGAAAACGCCTTGGTTGAACGTTACAATAGCAACTATGTTTGCATTGAGCCGGGAAAATGGAGAATGTATACCTCCAATGAAAGATATGATGTTGTTAAACGTGTTACCGTGAACCAGCTAACCTATTTCATTTGGGATTAACAATTCAACTCAAAGTCTATAAAAATAAAAAAGCGCCTTATCGGCGCTTGGAGCGAAAGACGAGATTCGAACTCGCGACCCCGACCTTGGCAAGGTCGTGCTCTACCAACTGAGCTACTTTCGCTTGGAGTGGACCCTCACGGGCTCGAACCGTGGACCTGCGGATTATGAGTCCGATGCTCTAACCGAC
>JBKCFX010000246.1:0-1207 GCA_046303595.1 Bacteroidia bacterium | reverse complement strand
ACGTTGGGGCTACTTGGTGGATTGTCAACGCATCGTTCGAAGGTGCAATACTCGCTTTTCTGGCCAATTCGCTGCTCATGGCGGGTGTTTTTACACTGGTATTTTTAATTCGTAAACGACTCCGTTGGCAGCATTCTGCCTGGTTGCTTTTGCCGTTTTGGTTGGGTGCCGAATACCTACACCACGATTGGGATTTAAGCTGGCCTTGGCTTACGTTGGGAAATGTTTTTGCGAATAACATCCAGCTCATTCAATGGTATGAATTTACCGGAACAGGTGGGGGGAGTCTTTGGATCCTTGCTGCAAATCTTTCGATTCTCGAGCTATATCGAAAATTTACGAAAGGCGAGAAGCTGCGAACATCGATTCGAAACATTGCTTTGGTGTTGCTTCTTCCTGCGGCCTTATCGTTAATCCTTTTTTCGACTACTGAAGAAAAAGGTCCGACTATAAGAATCGCAGTTGTTCAACCCAACATCGATCCATACAACGAGAAATTTGATCCCGAAACAATTGATCAGCAACTGGATAAATTCCTCAGGCTCTCCGAAAAAATCTGTGATTCCAATACCGGTTGGCTTTTGGGACCCGAAACGGCGTTGATTCGTCCAATCGAAGAAGCCGAATTTGCGCAGAGCAGACGCGTTAAACGTTTGCAGGAATTCCAACAGCGTTTTCCGGGTTTGAATATTTTAATGGGCGCAGAAACATATTCCTTTTTCAACGAAGGCGATCATTTGCCCGGCGCGGTTCGAAAAACGCCCGACGGAAACCATTACTACGAGATGTACAATACCGCATTTCATCTCAACAGTAAAATCTCGTTTTACCATAAATCGAAATTGGTACCGGGAGTTGAACAAATGCCCTTTCCTCAAATCTTCAGTTTGGTCGAAGATTGGGCAATTGATTTAGGAGGAACTACCGGATCGCTTGGCAAACAAGAGGAACGTACAATTTTTCGTTCGCACGATAATAAATCGGTGGCGGCACCGGCCATTTGTTACGAATCGGTATATGGCGATTTTATGACGAACTACATCCGCAAAGGCGCCAACTTTATTGCCATTATTACCAACGATGGCTGGTGGGGAAATACGCCCGGACACCGGCAGCACTTGGCGTATGCGCGACTTCGGGCCATCGAAACCCGTCGCGATGTGGTACGCTCGGCCAATACAGGCATTTCTTGCTTCATAAACCAAAA
>JBKCFX010000245.1:0-1001 GCA_046303595.1 Bacteroidia bacterium | reverse complement strand
CTGCACTAGTTTGGGTAATGTTATTGATACCAATCGACGAGATAATATTGATACCCGGCTGCAATTCAAAGTCGGCTGTATCGCGCGCCAAAACTTGGTAAATGGAATTAAACTGCGAGCACACTCCTGTGAGGTTTACGGCTCCAAAGGGAATAAGCTGCCCGATAAGCGGCGAACCGGTGCGCACATAAATAGTGGCTTGCTGCACACCCGAGGTAAAACCATACGATTGATTGCCAGAAAACGTAGCACCGGCATTCGCAAACGACACGTTATTTATTTTAACCAATTCGCCCTCGAGCGATTCGCCCAATGCCGAAATTGTGGTGGATTGTGGATTTGGAAGAATGTTTCCACTGCTTATAAGATTCACCGATGTAATGGGACTGATTTCGAGAAGCCCCGAAAATTCATATAAAATTCCGGTTACCTCAACCGAGTCGCCACGCTGAAGACCGGCAGTGTTGGCATTGTCGTATAAGCCAATACCCGCTGTTGGATCTTGCAAATAACGAATGATGCCCAATTCGGGTCCATTGGTAACTACACCGCGCACAGTAACCGTGCTGCCGATGGCTTGGGCTCTTGCTGCAGCAATTGAAACTTGAGCAACAATTGATTGGTTCGACAAATAAACCAAGAAAAGAACAATTGAAAAGCGCTGCAATACAGCTAACAAATCTTTTTTCACACCATATTTTTTAGGATTGCAAAGGTTGACCCATCCAATGAGCGCTATGTTAGGAGTATGTTAAATTTTTGTTAATCAAAATACTGCTTAAGAAGTGCAGGTTTTTTTAATTGATGAGCCCAAATGAAATAATTCAGGTCGATAAAATACCGAAGCTTAGATACCAATAGTAGATGCTATTCGTTATTGTGTTCCAGGAACATTTGTTAATCTTTGCTTTTATTTTACCCGAAATGCACCATTATAGAATTTTCACCTGCATTTTAATGCTTTTAATTCAAGTGTTGAATGCCCAACAAATTACCATTAG
>JBKCFX010000244.1:0-2819 GCA_046303595.1 Bacteroidia bacterium | reverse complement strand
TTCAAAAACCGCTGTTTGTTCCATCCGATTTAAAAGGGAAAGTGGGCATTGCCATTCACGCCGATACCAATCCGGAACGCTTTGCTGTGTATCAAAACGACGTAGCCTCTGCCCTGCTCATGCTCACCACACCGGGCATCAGCGGAGGAACTTTCAAACCTGAACATTTTGCAAGCATCATCCGTTTCCGCGAACTCTATCCCGAAATACCGCTTACCATCGACGGTGGGGTAAATCACGAAGTGGCCGCTGTGCTTCGCTTGATGGGCATCGATACCATCGTTTCGGGTTCGTATTTATTCAAGGGAAATTCAATTGCCGAGTCGGTTTCAAGCTTGAAATTGCATGATGGCGTTTCATGGACCTTAAAGGACGTGATGGTACCCGGAACCGATTTGTTTCACAACGAAAATCGTTCATTTGGCGTTTTACCACGCACCTGGTACTTGAACAGCAATGGATATCCGGAGGAGGTAACACAACAGCTTCAATGGCAGGGATTGAACGAACAGATTATGAATTTTAGAGAAAACGGTGGAACGGGAATTTTTGCGCATGAAGCAACCCCGCTCGCGGTGTTAAAAGATGCGTCATTGAAGCATGACTTTTTTCCTCGTTACGTTTTTGCAATCAATTCTGGAGGTGAAATTAGTGGCACCTTCTTCATCGAAAATAAACGCACATGATAGTACATCTCAATACCAATCTTTCAGAACAACACCTACAGGAACTTGCGCATGCGCATCAGGCCATTTGGTACAAAAGCAGCGATGCGGTGATTTTTGTCTTGTCGTCGTCGGTTAAAACGCTTCCAACAACGCTCGAATCCTATGCGCAACACGTTTGGGTAAGCGATTCAGACATGCAACTTTCATCGCGCCAGTATAGAAATGAAACACGCACTGTTTCTTGGGGCAATACAAGCATTGGAGGTGCAAGCAACAATACGGTAATCATTGCCGGACCATGCTCTGCCGAGTCGGCCGAACAACTCGATAAATCGGCGCAATTGCTTACCGGATTGGGCATTCGGAACATCCGCGCTGGGGCATTCAAGCCGCGTACATCGCCCTACACATTTCAGGGCTTGGGACTCGAAGGATTAAAAATGTTGGCAAAAGTGCGCGAGCAATATGGACTAACCGTTGTAACCGAAGTACGTGATGCAACACAATTGGAAGAGATTATCGAATATGCCGATGTGATTCAGATTGGTGCCAAATCGATGTACGACCACGGCATTTTGCGCCGCTGCGGCAAGACCAATAAGCCGGTTTTGTTGAAGCGTGGCTTCGGAACTACCTTGCAGGAATTTGTGCAATGCGCCGAGTTCATTCTTTCGGGCGGAAACGAAAATGTGATGCTCTGCGAACGCGGCATTCGTACCTTCGAAACGAAAACCCGCTTCACCTTGGATTTGTGTGGCGCTGCTTATTTAAAACAACACACCAATTTGCCGGTAATTCTCGATCCGAGTCACGCTATGGGCTATGCATACGGTGTTCCCGATCTTACGCGAGCTTGCATGGCCATGGGAGTTGATGGATTATTGGTTGAAGTGCATCCGACTCCACAGAAGGCACTTTCTGATGCATCGCAACAACTCAATCACGAACAGTTTACGGACTTGATGGCATCGCTGCATCCGATTGCTAAAGCCATAAACCGAAACATCGTTTAACTTCGCAAGGTGAATTACTTCGCAAAAAACATCGAATTTCTAAGGTCCCGAATTGCAGGTTCTTTTTCGGCAGAACGCTTGGAAGAGATTTGCAAAGGAGCGCCGTGCAGTGCAGAAGAATTTGCACGCATCGGCAGTCTGAGTGGCTATCCGCTGGAACGCTTGTTTCATGAAAATCTTGAATTGAAATCTAAACTGAAAGCCCCGATTAAGTTTGTTGTTTTTGATGTTGACGGTGTACTCACCGATGCCGGAATGTATTACACCGAAAGTGGCGATGAGTTTAAGCGCTTCAATGCGCGCGATGGTTTGGCAATGAAATCACTGCCTAAGATGGGCATCGAAACGGGAATCATCAGCCACGGAATTAACGAGAATTTAATTCGCCGAAGAGCTGCACTCCTTAACATTCAGCGCGTGTATTGCGGATCGCAGCCTAAACTGGAAATCCTTACTGCTTGGTGCGCCGAAATGGGCATCGCGCTGAGCGAGGTGGCATATATTGGCGATGATGTAAACGATTTGCCTTTGTTTGAGCACTGCGGATTTACTGCTGCCCCGGCCGATGCTTTGCCAGCGGTGAAAAATTTGGCCCATGTAGTTTTGCAAAACAAGGGCGGATATGGTTGTGTGCGAGAATGGATTGATGCCTACATTTTACCTCAACCTTTAACCTAATGCATGCGATGAAACTTGAAAACGATATTGTATTGCGCGCTGCGCGAGGTGAGGTAACAGAACGCAGTCCGGTGTGGCTTATGCGACAAGCCGGCCGTATTTTGCCCGAATACCGTGCTGTACGTGCACAGCTATCGGGGTTTATCGAACTGGTCGAAACGCCCGATTTGGCGGCAGAGGTTACCATCCAGCCGGTGGATATTCTCGATGTGGATGCGGCGATTATTTTTTCCGACATCCTGGTTATTCCGCAGGCCATGGGTTGCCCTTATCAAATGATCGAAAGCAAAGGGCCGATTTTTCCGAAAACCATCCGCAATGCAGCCGACCTTTCCAGCATCCGTGTTGCAGATCCGGGTGCCGATTTGAAATTTGTAACCGATGCCATCCGCATTACCAAACAACGGCTCAACGGACGCGTTCCACTCATCGGTTTTGCCGGAGCTCCTTGGACCATATT
>JBKCFX010000243.1:0-3532 GCA_046303595.1 Bacteroidia bacterium | reverse complement strand
TACAATACCTTTTACCAATTTTGGATCTTCTAATTGTTCGCAAATGGCAATGCGATAACCCGCCTTTAAGAGTTTAGGTAAATAACTGTCAAGGGAGTGATGCGGAAAACCCGCCAGCTCAACATGCGATGCTGCACCATTGGCGCGTTTGGTAAGTACAATCCCCAGAATCTTCGAGCTGCGCACAGCATCTTCGCCAAATGTTTCGTAAAAATCGCCCACGCGAAAAAGGAGCAAAGCATCCGGATAGCGGGCTTTAATCTCGTTATACTGTTTCATCAAGGGCGTTTCGGCCGATGCCTTTTCGGTTGATTTTTTAGGGGTTTTCAATGATTTTGGGATTAACTTTGGCCCGAATTTCAGCCATGCGAAAGTTACACATTACCGAGTTAAACCGAAAGAGTTCAACCGAATTCCACCACACCGAAAAATGGCAGGTGCGCATTATTCTCGACAATGTGCGAAGTTTGCACAACATCGGTTCTGTATTTCGAACGGCAGATGCCTTTCTTTGCGAGAGCATTGCATTGTGCGGCATCTGCGCAACGCCGCCCAACCGCGAGATTCACAAATCGGCATTGGGTGCCGAAAATACTGTAAAGTGGGTTTATTACAACGGTGCGGCCGATGCCGTAAAACAGGCTATTGCGGATGGATTTACCGTGTGGGCCATAGAACAAACCGACCAAAGCATTTCGCTCGATACCCTAAACGAAAAGCCTTTGAAGCTGGCTCTTGTGTTTGGCAATGAAGTGCAGGGTGTAAGCGATTCGGTTCTTCCTCTTGTGCAGGGTGCTGTTGAGATTCCACAGTTTGGCACCAAGCATTCGTTTAATATTTCGGTTTGTGCCGGCATTGTGTTGTATCAGATGTATATGCTGGAGAAGAGTGATTTCCGCTGATTAGTTAAGTAGCACTTCAAACTCCAGACTTCAGTCAGGAGTGAAAATGTATTGCGTTGTTGTGAAACAGATTTAGATGGATACCTTATCCGCAAACGGGTGGAAGCCCAAATGCAAAGTTCGATGTGGGTCTTTACGTATCCATATTCTTCACACAATCTGTATGTCAGCGCACAATTCCTTCGCACGACTTACAATTCGTTCAATATCCTCTGCTGTACTGTCCCAGCTGCACATCAAGCGCACTTCGCCGGTATGTTCGTTCCACACATAGAACGGAAATTCCTCCGCCAATGTATCGGCTACACCTTGCGGAAAAATCACGAACACACCGTTTGCCTCAACGGGTTGCGTAATCGTAACTCCTGGAATCTCACGGAGGGCCGATTCGAGCTGTCTCGCCAATAAATTTGAATGGCTTGCCAAATCGAGCCACAAATCGTTCTTAAAGAAGCCCAGAAACTGCGCTGCGATAAAGCGCATTTTCGAATACAGTTGCATGCCTTGTTTGCGGCGGAATTTCATGTGGCGCGCCAAATCCTTTCGGAAAAATACAATGGCTTCGCCCATCATCATTCCGTTTTTGGTTCCACCAAAACTCATCACATCCACCCCTGCTTCGCGGATAAATTCGCGGGGCGAAAGGCCAAGACTCACCGCAGCGTTCGAGATGCGCGCTCCGTCAACATGCAGTAACAAATCTTCCTTTTTGCATAGCGCAGCGATGGACTCAATTTCCTGCTTTTTGTAAACTGTACCGTACTCTGTGCTTTGCGTAAGCGAAACAACACGAGGCTGAACATGGTGTTCAACGCCACGACCCACCAACAATGGCGGAATTTGATCTGCACTTATCTTTCCATTTGTACTTTTTAGCGGAAATAGTTTTGCTTGTAAATTGCGTTCTGGCGCGCCCGTTTCGTCGGTGTGAATATGCGCCATATCGCTGCAGATTACCGCTTCGAATGGCAGTAAACAACTCTGCAATCCCAATACATTGGCCCCGGTTCCGGTAGTTACGAAATACACCTCGATGTCTTTCCCGAATAGTTTCTCAAATTCCTTCTCGGCGGCCGCTGTTACCTCATCATACCCGTAGCCTTTAACGTGTCCCGAATTGGCTTCCTGAATGGCTTCCAGTATTTGCGGATGTATGCCCGAACAATTGTCGGATGCAAAAAAGCGTTTTCTCATATTCTGTTGTTTACGAATCCAAGCGTTTCGTCGCTCAGTTTATATGCAATGGTCGTTTCGGCTGATAGCGCTGAGGTATCGATGGCGCGAAGCACTTCAGCAACCGAAATTTGCTTCATGCATTGGTTGTTGCCCCGGCAAGGCGGGATGGAGAATTCGTGCACGCAGGGACTGCAATACACATTGCGATACACCGCCGTACAGCGCTCCATTTGTCCGTATTGCGCCGGCGAGCATGGACCGAACAATCCAATAACTTCCTTGTCAAAGGCCAACGAAAGATGCAGCGGACCGGTATCGTTTGTGATGATTCGTTCGGCACCATCGATGAGGCCCAACAAGGCATTGAAGCCGGTTTTTCCGGCGAGGTTTACAATGCGCTCGCGATGTTTACATTGTAATTCGATGCCGTTCACATAGGATTGTTCGGCCTTGCTCCCACAAAGTGCAATATGAAGCGTTGGATTTCTATCGAGCAAAGCATCCATCATTGCAACAAATTGTTCGGCATCCCAGCGGCGTTCGAGTCTCAGATCGGAGGCATTCGGATTTACAACCCAGTACGAATCGGTATTCAGACCGGCAGCTTTCAATTCTGATAATGCCTCATCACGTCTATAAACAGGTTTAATCAGCCTTTGATTTGCTGAAGTTTCGCCAAGCAAACGCGCCATCTGCATGTATATTTCCATCAATGGCGCTTTGATGTTATAGTACATCAGATGCGTGTACAATCCGCTGCGGTAATCCTTATCGCTCTTGTAATATCCGATGCGGTTGGTGGCCGCGCTTAGGGTGCAAATGAGGCTCGAGAAATTCGAATACACTTCGAGGTCGATGTAAACCTGCGGACGAAATTTCCACAAATTCATCAATAATCGTATGCTGCTGCCCATCAGTCTGAACGCGCCCGAATCGTCGAGCAATAGCATTCGGTCGATTTGTTCGGGATAGGCCTTGAGAATTCCAGCATTCGCTTTTGTGCTCACGAAAACAAGTTCGGCGTTAGGATATTGTTTTTTAAGAGCATCAAGCATGGCCGAAGCTTGCACGATAGAACCCATTCCTTTGAACTTGCAAACGACAATTCGTTCGAATTTGCGATCGAGCCTGTGGTTTATACGCAGCACTTTTCCTGCAATCCGCACCAGAACGCGCAACAGGATACATGCAAGGCGTCCCGCATAGCGATCAATCTGTACCTGCAGTCCCGTATTCATCGTTTTACTTTACGTTTCCAGATTTCGTATCCGCCTGTTTTTGCGTAAAAACGGTAGTTGCGGCGAATGTAATTGGCCATCAAGCCATGCCGTACCTCGTTCGAAACGCCATCGGTCGCATCCCACCAATTGGGCGGATCGTGCTTAAACAGAATGAGCGGGCAATTCCATTTTGGGAAGCGTTCAATCCAGTCATACTGCAGGCTGGCGCTGTGC
>JBKCFX010000242.1:0-1371 GCA_046303595.1 Bacteroidia bacterium | reverse complement strand
AAATCAGAAATCATTTGGTAATAGCGCGTTTGTCGTTCACGCTCCAATTGCGACAATTTGGTTGATGAAGTGTCACGCACTACTGATAAAACTCTCTGTTCATCGAGCTTTGCTAAACGAATCTCATAAAACCGCAAGAGGCCTTTATGCTTTGTGCTGCCTTCAATCGGGTCAACTTTTTTACCTTCCAAAACAAGCGGCAATGCATGGAGTGTTTTCATTCCCCAATCGGTGTTTTCAAACCGCATCAAATTTACCCCCTGCAATTGTTCATTGGAATAAGGTAGTTGAATCGATTGGTTTACAAATGTTTCTTCGATTATTCCTTCTTTATTGATGATAAATAATTGATCAGGTATAGTCGAAACAATCGCACTTAGACGTGCACGTTGTTGGATAATCTCCTTTTTGGCTTGTTCCTCCTTGGTCACATCTTTTTGAAGGGCAATGAAATTAGTGTGATTTCCTGCAGAATCGAAAACAGGGTAAATCTGTATGTCAATGATATAGGGCGTTCCCCACTTACTATAATTTATGAGGGTACCAACTGCTTTAATCTTTTTTCGGATAGCTTCACCCAGCATTTTTGTAACTTCTCGATCAGTATCCTTTCCCTGAAGAAAACTGCCCGGACTTTTACCTATAATCTCATCTATTGAATAGCCGCTAAGCTTAGAAAATGATTCATTTACCCATTCAATTTTCCCATTTGCATCGGTTATAATGATAGAATTGTCGGTATGTGTAGCAATAACCGATAGTTTTCGCTGGATTGAAAGTGCCTCCTGCTTCTGCTCCTCTATTCGGATTCGTGTATAAACCTGCCCAGCTAAGTCACATAAGAAACAAAACAGCTCTTTATCTTCATCTGAAAATGCATCAACTTTTGAACTTACTATTCCAAAAGTGCCAATTATTTTTCCAAATGCATGAATTGGGATATATAATCTGCAGCGAACCGTGAACGAGCGTCTGCTATCTAAACTAAAAGGCTGTGTTGCATCTTGAGTGTCGGAAATATAAATTGCTTCACCGGTGCGAAAAACATTGCCTGGATGACGCTCCATGGCGGTACGCTCGGCTTCTAGCCGCTCTTCTTCCGTGAACCCATGAGCGATAAGTAATTCGAGTTTATCAATCTTAGCATTGTAAAGGTACAATCCCGAATATTCCATTGGAAACAATTCGGAAAGGGCTTTCTCTACCTCGTGCACCAAGACATTAACATTATCTAAATTGCTAAATTTGTTTAGATAATGCGTACAAATGCTAACTCTGCTTGGGACAGAACCTTCCGAATTTGTCTTCAATTAAAATTTAAATGAGTTGTAGGGCTGCAGCAACGCAAACTTCATCTTGAGAATAATGCCC
>JBKCFX010000241.1:0-3115 GCA_046303595.1 Bacteroidia bacterium | reverse complement strand
ACATTGTACTCTAACCGAACAATGTATGCTGTCGGTAGAAGGTAATTGAACCCAAAGCAACTGGAGAAGATTCGCAGAATAGGTGAACAATGCTCCTGAATTTTTACTTTCCTGCACTTCGAAGCCTTTGGGAAAATCGAGCTGCAAACGAGCCATTCCTGCAACAGAAGTCAACGAAAAATGTATTCCCAACTCGAAAGTTTGTCCCACTAGAATTTCTTTTGGAACATCGAAACGTATCTTATCTGCTTGCGCTTGAGCAGATTGAATTAGAATAAGAAATGATAGTGCAAACATCCACCTCATAGTACGAAGGTCGGAAAACTATCGGAATAATAAGGCGGAAATTTAAACCTGCAATTCGACGCAATCAGAAAAGAATGCCTATTTCACAACAGTTTTGCGGCGAGCTGCCAACTGCATGGCCTCGCCCACTGTAATGCGCGCCCCGCGATTGTAGGCGATAACAAACGGTATATATTTCTGGAAATCGAGCTGATTCTTGAAATCTCTTGCTTCTTCGTACGTAACAAAATTGCCAACTGTGTATTTGTACAAACCATTGTAATTCTCTTCTACTACCGACTCGCGGATTTTATAGACTTTACGTATCGAATCGCGGTCGAGCTTGCGTGTCGAGCTCAGAATTTGAATTTTAAAGGACAAATCTGGTTTTTCCTCAGCCACGTAAGCCGGTTTTGAAGGCTCATCGTTGATAATCGCCAGAAGATTTTTCTCGGCAAGTGTATCGCTTGGTGCTACATTTTCGAGTATCTCAATTTTTGACGAGGGTAGCTGAAAAACTTCCTTTTCTTCTTCATTAACATAGTAATAACTGCCATTTATTTCGTAGTTCCCCTTGAGTGTAAACGGAACTTTTACTTTGTAAATAACCTGGATATCTTCGGCAGCAGGTAATCGTAACCAGGAATATTTCACTTTTCCATCCTTAAATAAAAACGTTGCACCCTGACTTTCTACTCCGGTAGCGGTCATACCCGCAGGCAATTCCTGTTGAATTTGGAAGAAACTGTCGAGGTTGCGGCGCTCGATGCGGATTTTTACAAGGAACGAACCGCCGGCATACGCACTTGTTTGCGATAAACCGTTTGAAACCTTGACTATGCTTTCGGTTGCGAATGCACTATTCCCAATAAAAAAGCTGAAAAGGAATGTACATGTTAGGACGAAGATTGATGATTTATTCATGATTCCAGAATCGAATTTTACGGAAGCACCTGAAGTGTTCATATGTATTATTCTTTAACTCGTAAATGTTGTTTTTCGTATTAAACCGATATCGTAAAATTAGTGTTGCGGTAATTTTATTGCGTTTCTAACACCGAATTTCAGCCAACATAGTTATTAACACCATTTATAATCAAATTATTACACATATAATTTTGTTATGATGTGAAGAATTGGCTGAAAATTGGCTAAAAATCTTTCACTTTCGCCTATTGCTTCATCAACGCCGTTGCATAATTATTCCAGCTCATCGCCTTGGTACTTTCACGCACGTTTTCGCGCGGAATGGGCTTATCCAGGTAACGTTTCATCGCCCGAGTCATATCTTCAATATCACCATCATTGGCCAAGTATCCGTTAAATCCATCTTGAATGGTCTCGGGAAAATGGCCAACTCGGGTAGCCAAGAGCGGCAAGGAAAAATTGTAACTCAGCGATTCAATTCCGCTTGGCGTGGCAGTTCTATAGAATAAAACTACCGCGTCGCTTACCTGGAAATATTTGTGCACTTCTTCGTTACCAATAAAACGATTCACCACATAACAATCCTTTTCTATTCCAAGCTTCTGAATCCACTCCAGCGGTTGGTCTTCGCGTTCGTCGTCTTTCTTATTGAGCAGAATGCGTTTCGCCCAGCCAAATAAAACCTGCTTCACTTTTGTACTCCATTTTTTCTGATCGAGGGTATTCCAGAACGATTCGCCGGCGATTAACAGACTTACATCGTCGCGCTCCTTTCGCAATTCGGCAAAAGCACGAATAGCTTGATCCAAACCTTTGTACCTGCGAATAAACCCAAAGAAAAGGAAAACATGCTTCTTGAGTTTCCATTCCTGCTTCAATGCTTCCACATCGAGTTGCGGGTCGGGTCGAAACAAATCGTAAATCGGATGGTACAATTTTATTACCGTATTGGCTCCACGTGTTCCGTCTTCGGTATAATGGAATGTTTTATTTGGGAAAATTTCTTTGAGTTCTTCCCAGGTTTTTTTGGCGTGTACGATGGTGGTGTCGGCAAACTTCAGCGCGCGTTTTGTAAGCAGCCGATCGATGGCCGAATGTTCTTTCTGTTTTACAAAATGTACATCGAAAACGACTTCTACACCTTTTATTTTCTGTAAACGTTTAGCGATAAATGAAAGCGGCAAGCCCTGCAGCGCGATGCTCCACTGAAAAACGACTTTTGTTGCATTAAGCGAGCGAATGAGCTTTACAGTATCAGTCCAGGTGCCGGGCTTATTGTAATTGGTGATGTAATGCACCTTAACATTGCTGCCTTCGAGCAAGTCGGCTTTGCTCGATTTATCGACAAACTCGCGCGGTATGATGGCCGGATACTGCTGTGTCCAAGAAACGATGTGCACCTCGCAATCGCCACGCCGATCGAGTGCTAAAGCTAAAGATGTGTTGTAATTCTGAATTCCGCCTTTGAATCGCGGCCCCGGGCCAAAACAAACAACTACCTCTTTAGGCATGATTCAATTGCTTGAGTGCTGCTTCATACACACGCCGCATGCCTTCCTCGGTCGAAATTTTAGCTTTCCACCCCAATTTTTGTTCAACAAAGCTCATGTCGCAATAGCGGGAATGTACGCCAACCGGTTTATCGAGTAGTGGTTTAATCTCAGGATTGTAGCCTGCAAATTTGCAAAATAACGCGATGATTTCGCGGAAACTGGTAAGTTTACCCATGCCGATGTTAATGGCCGTTCCGTCGTGTATGTGATCCATCGCCAGTAAAATGCAATCGAGCACATCATCGTTGTGCACTAAATCGCGGCCCTGATATCCACTGCCCCACAGTTCGAAGGGCTCTTCCTTTTTTGCTGAGCGTGCCGCGATGGCCGGAACGGGATATGTTAAGTCC
>JBKCFX010000240.1:0-3686 GCA_046303595.1 Bacteroidia bacterium | reverse complement strand
AATGAATATCGAGTTCGTACACAGTTGCAGCGTCCACATTGTAAAATTCTGTAGGAACCATGGTGTAACTATAAACCAAATCGCTCTCTTTTGTGAGGCGCAATAACTCGTTGCTGTTTTGCCATGGCCTGTCGCCGCTGCCATTCGCACGATCGCTTCCTAGTGGCCATTCGTAAGGCTTCCAGGTCCACATATATATTCCCGAATCGGCTTGTGCGTCGGCAATTAGATTTAAAACATACTCTTTTGTTTGATCGAGTTGTGCAAGGTTCACAATAATTTTTACCTCTGTGTTAGGGTCGCTGTAATCAGATGGTTCTGTTGTTACTACCTGGGCACGAAGTGTGACTGAACTTAATGTCAGTAAAACTAAAATTGCAAGATTCTTAAGAAAACGCTTCATGATTAATTCAATCGTTTAAAGGTGTATTCGTATTTAACAAAGGCATTCCCGCAGCTATCGGTTCGCACAACGTCAAGTCCCATTTGCACGTCGTATTCGCGCGGCATGGCCGAGAGGGGAGTAGAAACTGTATCGCCTTGCGCCGAGTAAAAGTTTACCGCAGTTGGATAGGGCGTTTGATCAAAAGACCATGTTCCATCGGTGCCAAACACTTTAGGCAACCATCCGGCCTGAAGCACTTGGTAGGTCGATCCTTCTTTATTAAACCGAATCTGCATTTTACGCGCAGGATCCGAGAAGAACGCACTAATATCGCGCGATTCAGGTAATGGCACTTTTAGGTCGGTTTGCACAACACGCGAAATCTCCCAGGTTCCGTAAATGCCATCGCCGGCAATTGCACCATCGCCGATTTCTTCTACATCGGGTTTACATCCAGCCACTGCTACAAGTAAACTCAAGGAAAAAAAGCTATAAATTATTCGTTTCATACTGTTCAATGTTATTTGATTATTCACAACCTCCTGTAGGATTTAATTCGAAGCCACTAACGGTATTTTCAGCTCCGGGAAATTGAAGCACCATACCGGGGCAATTCCATGGTGCATTTCTCGAAAATGCTTGGCCTGTTAACACGCCTAATCGTTTGATTTGTGTAGTGCGGTCGCCTTCAAAACACATTTCCTTGCGGCGCTCCTCACGTATTACCTGCAATAATCCTGTTCCGGTCGCTACCGTAGGCGTAAGCCCCGCACGTGCTCGAATAAAATTCACATCGTCGCGTGCTTGTTGTTCATTGGTTAGCGCCAATGCTTCGGCTCGCGTGAGTAACATCTCTGTGGTGTGAAGCAAGGGTATCCACATAAATGTTCTGTCGTATTTGGCAACGCCGTATGTAATATTCCCTCCTGCTTCAATTGTTCTGAACCATTGCGCAGCGCGAACAGAATCGCCGCTTGCTACCAGGTAATTGTAAAATTCGCCCGCTGCACGCATCGTTGGATTCGTATTGTTATCGGAGCGATACGCTAAGAATGCATCGCCACGCTCATCGGCAATACCATTGCCCACATAACTAATGGTAGCAAAAATCTGCTCCGAATTCGGTCCTGTGGTAAAGCGATTTAAACTATCCAAAGGCTGAAACTTGTTGCTGTTAAGTACCTCACCGGCATAAAGAGCTGCATTTGCATTATCATTCAAATCGAGATAAACTCTGGCTTTCATTGCCTTAGCAGCCCATTTTGTGGCATACACCCCGTTGTCTTCGGGCAGATTATCTTCAGCGAACTGCAAATCCTCTAAAATGAGGCGGTAACATTCGGCTACTGAAGACCGCAAACCAACTTCATTGTTGAACTCCATGCGCATCACTATGCCCGGATGGCTGTTGTCGCTCGTATAGCCTGCGGGCTGGGCAAATAGCCGTAAAATTCCATGGTGGCAAAACGCCCGCAAAAAACGCGATTCTGCCTCTATGCGTAATTTATCTGCTTCTGTAATGTCGCTTACGTCATCCTTTTTAAAGATTAACTGATTGGCACGGTATATTGCAATGTAGGCATCGCGGTAAACACCCGAAATTGTGCCGTTGAATATATCGGTACGGCGCAAATAAACCTGAATGTAATCGTTCTGGTTTGCCGGTGCATCGATGTTATCGCCCAACAATTCCGATAGGTTCTGCATTTGTCCGCCGAAGGTATTGGCAGTTACATCGTATACCGAAAGTAAAAGTTGCTGAAGATCCTCGGCTGTTTTAATCGCATCCACATCCAGAAACTGCGTCTCTGTTGCCTCCGGTTTACGGTCAAGAAAATCGTCCGAACAAGCCGATATTGCAAGTAAACCGGCTGCGAATAGTCCAAAATATAGCTTTTTCATGTTCAATTAAAATTAAAACCCGATGTCGAGTGTAAGCATGTACGATTTCTGCTGTGGAGCAGTTAAATAGGTAATGTTCGGACTCATGTTACGATCTGTAGGATTCTCGAAATCGCGTGAAATCTCAGGATCGAGTCCGATAAATTTAGTGAGCGTTACGATGTTGTTTCCTGCAATGGAGATGCGCGCTCTACCAAGTTTTGCTTTACGAACCAATTCATCGGGGAATGAATAACCGATAGATAATGTGCGAAGACGTGCATAGGTTCCATCGTGTAACCATAAATCGGTGTTAATCCATGGCGTACCCGAACCGTAGGTTGCAGGCGTTGTGGTCAATACCGGATACATGGCATCATCGCCCGGCTTTTGCCAGCGGTCGAACTGGTCGGTGCGGTGGTTCCATCCGTCGCTATCGTAGGTTCCCAATTGGCGCTTAGATGATGAATCGTAGATATCTCCGCCCAATACAAACACCCAGAACATGGTAAGGTCGAATCGTCCGAATTTGAAATCGTTGCGGATTCCTCCAATGGCATCCGGAAGAATGGAACCTGTCGATACACGATTATCCGGCGTCCATTCAAATGTTTCATTGCCGTCTTTATCGAGATAAACCGGCTTCCCTGTTTCAGAATCAATACGGCTGAACCGCACGAGGTAGTTGTTTCCAATCGGACGGCCAACTACTAAACGCGTATCGTTTGTTCCTCCCGAAATAGCATCTTCGGTATAATCGCCCAAACTGGTTACCTCGTTCATGTTACGTGCAATGTTGAAATCAACGGCCCACTTGAATTTGCGTTCTATAACTTTTGCTTTAATGCTGAATTCGAGTCCACGGTTGTTGATACCGCCCACATTCGCCCAGGTATTTGCAAATCCGGTGTTTAGCTGTGTTGCCACATAAAGCAATACATCGTTTGTTTGCTTGTTGTAATAAGCTACTTCTCCTGAGATTCGGTCTTTAAACAAGCCATATTCAAGCGCTAAGTCAAAGGTACGCGATGTTTCCCAACGCAGATTCGGATTCGCAGGATTTCCGGCATTGGGGTAAATTATTGTTTGTCCATTGTAGGCATTTGCCGAAGAACTGAAAATTCCATATTGCGCGTATGGCGGGATGCTCGAATTTCCGTTTACACCAATACTCGACTTAATTTTCAGGAAGGAAACGACTTTGTTTTCTTTCAGGAACGATTCCTCGCTCACGATCCATGCTGCTGAAGCCGATGGGAAGAATCCGTATTTGTTGTTGTTGCCGAAACGGCTTGATCCATCGCGGCGGCCAACAACTTCTGCATAGTATTTCCCTTTGTAGTTATAATTCACACGTCCGAAATGGGAAATAAAATTCCACTCTTCGAAGGATGTGTTCTCGTCGCTGATGGTGGTTGGA
>JBKCFX010000239.1:0-8010 GCA_046303595.1 Bacteroidia bacterium | reverse complement strand
AATTTCTTTGGGAGTTTTAAGAAGTATTTATCAGTAGTAAATTGTTGATAAATAAGAATATAAGACTTTTTCAGGGGCGACTAAATAGGTTAGTATTGTGAGTGCCATCATAACCGCTACACCGAAAACCATTCCTTTATTACGAAACAACTTTATTACAGCAATTCCGGCAAGCATTGCACCAACGGCATATGCAAGTTCGGCGAATGCATAAATTCCCGGACCTTCACTGAGCTGGTTGGCCGTGTAAACCGGTAATAATTGTTGCACAGTAACCAGCAATACAATAAAAATGGCATAGGAGGAATTGCCAAACAGAAACACATCGCGGTTTTCTTTTAAATAGTCTATTCCTTTTTGAATCCGTTGAAAAACCGACCCGCTTTCTGTCCATCTTTTAACGATTGGTTGATATGTAATTGAAGCAATCAGCACGATGCTTATCCAGTATGTGAGGGCATCGGCCAGGAAAATTTCGTGTAATGCCCAGGGTTCGATCGGTGGTAAAATTGAATTTCCTCCAAATCCGCTCAACAAAACAGCACCAATTGCGCCCGATATAATGGAAGTGCTTTGACCGACCGTTTCGGTGGTTGATGTAAATTTCCCGTAAAATTCCTTTTCTGTGATTTCCTGTCCGAATGCATATAAAGCGGGGTAGTGGATATTGTAAATCAGAATGGTTCCCGAAAAAACAAACATTGCACCTAGAGCGCCTACTTCACCGCTAACATAGCCGTATGAACTAACCAACGTGAGCAAAATCGCGCCGAAGGCGTTTATGCCGATAAAGACATGTTTTCGCTGGAATCGATCAATTAGCGTTCCGGCATACAAACCCCAAAAAAGCATAGCAAAGGTTGTAAGAGCATAAAGCCAACCGAAAAGCTGAGGCTCTCCGATGACTTCACTGAAATACCAAGGTATGGCAAGCATACTGATTCCCTGCGCCAAGCCAGAAATGGCGTTCGCAAGCAGAAGAATTCTGTATGCACGTTTATTTTTCAGGATGTGATGATGGTTTAGAAAGGCAAATTACTTTGTTTAAATAAGGAAATGAAAAAGACCTAAAATAAAAAAGGAGGGCATACAATACCCTCCTTTTCCATTTTAATAATACATTTTACTTGCGCAACATAATGCGGCGTGTTTGTACTTCTTGTCCGTCGAATACGCGAACGAAATACATACCATCGTTGAGATCGTTCAAACTTACCACCACGGCTGGCTGTGATTTCGTGAAACTAAGTTCGTAGCTTTCAACGATCTGTCCGAGATGGTTGAATACCTGAACAGTCTGGGTTAAATCAGATTCAGGATTGATGCGAATATTCAACACGCCGTTACTTGGGTTTGGATATACGCTCAAACGGTCATCACCGAATACCTCCATGTCGGTTGCTTCTGTTTCATCGCCTGTGCGAACAAATGAACTTGAGCTAATTTCTGCCCTAAGCGTGTAACATGAGGAGGCATTAAACGCCCCATTGTAACCATATACATAAGCGGTGTAAGTAGTGGCGCTCTGTGAATTGTTGTAGATACATGTTTCTGGGGTCGTACCGCCATTTACGGATGTTCTAACTCTTGAACTTCCCCTGAATAATTCCAAGTCGTAATCGGCAGGTAAATTGGTCAACGTAACCTTAACGTTGCGTGCAGAGGAAGTATTATTGAATTTAAAATAATCTTTGTCTGTTGATGTACCAATACGTGCCGTGATGTTTGTCGCGAGCGGAATTGTTAAAGCGGCTGTTCGGCTTTCGTTTGGCTCATAATTGTCTGTACAAGTCGATACTGCCTGTGTTGTAAACGAAGCAGCTGCGGAAACAGCACTATTGCCATTTGAGCATACCGTGGTTACACGGAAGTTGTAGGTAGTGCTTGCGGTTAAACCAGAAAGATTAACTGCTGTAGATGTGGTATTGAACAATGTCCATGAAGTAGCAGCTGCAGTTTTGTATTCTAAATTATAACTCAATGCGCCACTCACTGATCCCCAGCTTACGGTTGCTGTTGTTGAAGTGACGTTTGAAGATGCAAGTCCAGCAGGTGTATTGCAAGCGCCTGGCGTAACCGGTGTACATCCATCAGAAGTAAGCAATGCCGCTCGCAAACCACCGGCTGCGAAAAGAGCCACCGAACGCGCTTTCTGACCGGCACTGAACATGTACATACACGCATCATCCACATAATCCATGTAATTCATGGTCATTTCGGTTCCACCACCCGTGCAGTTGTTGTTCTTTGGATATGCAGGACAGCCGTAATTAGCGGTTTGGTGTGTTGGTGTATCGTTTACTAAGTCGCTTCCGCAATTTTGATCACCCCAAATGTGACGAAGATTTAACCAATGGCCCACTTCGTGAGTTGCAGTGCGCCCTTTGTTGAAAGGCGCAGTTGCTGTTCCAGTTGTGCCAAAATAGCGGTAATCGCATACAACGCCGTCAGTTGTAGCAGTTGCAGTTCCCGGGAATGTAGCATACCCTAAAATTCCTCCTCCGATATCGCAAACCCAAACATTCAAGTACTTATTAGGATCCCAACCTGGTGTTCCTCCAGTTGAGGATTGCTTCACATTATTGCCAGAACCGAACGACGTAGTGCGGGTTGAGGCTACGCGATTGATACCATTAAACGCTGCTCCGCTTGGGGTGCGCTGCGCCATGCAGAAATTAAACTCCATGTCGGCTGCAACACCTGCAAAAAGCGAAGGGATTAAACTTGCATCGCTGTTCAATTTGCGAAAGTCGTTGTTAAGAACGGTTAACTGAGACTGAATTTGCGCATCGCTAATATTTTCTGTGCTGTTTTTGTAAACAATATGAAAAACGGTAGGAATGTTAATTACTACACGCGGAGCAAGTCCATGCTCTTCAACATGACGGGTATGCTCTTCAACCGCTTGCATTTGTTCAATAATCGAAGGATTATTATCAATCAACATTTGCAGATTCTCCATCGTTCCGCACTGTCTTTGTGCGCTTACTCCAACACTAATTCCCAGAAAAAGTGCTAAGGCCAATTTGTACATTTTCTTCATGATTTTGGTTTTGATTTTAAGAGGTTGAATTTCTTAAAAATATATTATTAATCAAATAATATTTTGTTATTTTTTCAACAGGTTCAAAGCCTTATTTTGGGGTCAGTTTGACATTTCTCCACAAATACTAAGCATAATTGTTTCTTTGGCAATCTGAGTTTTATTCTTGCCCAGCATGAACATCAGTTTGGTAGTCGCCGCTTCAATGGTGAGGTCGGCAAGGCCCAATACCCCAATTTTTAGCAATTGCTGCGATGTTTTGTACTTGCCTTGTTCTACAGCTCCATTCAAGCATTGGCTTACATTAACTACAATAACTCCGCGTTCAATAATTTGCTCGAGCATATGTATAAACCAATCAGCCGTAGGTGCATTGCCCGACCCATAGGTTTCCAACACCAAAGCCTTCAACCCAGGAATGTTACAAACTGCGCTAAGCTGCACCGTTGTCATCCCCGGGAATAACCGAAACGTTGCTATACTTTGTTCCAACTTTTTATGAAAAACCGGCGGCGAAACCGGCGGCGGCAATAAATGATTGTCTTCGATCTGAATATTTACCCCAGCTTCGGCCAGTGCCGGGTAATTCGGACTTAAAAAGGCATTGAAATGACTTGCACTGAATTTCGTTGTACGATTACCCCGAAACAAATGGTATTCAAAATAAATACACACCTCGTTTATTTTCGGGCGGCCATTTTCCTTCAAAAGCGCCAACTCGAGTGCCGTTATGAAATTTTCTTTGGCATCAGACCGCAACACGCCGATAGGCAATTGCGCTCCGGTAAGTATGACCGGCTTGCCTAAATTTTCGAGCATAAAACTTAAGGCAGAGGCTGTGTAGGCCATGGTATCTGAGCCGTGCAAAATCACAAATCCATCGAACAATGCATAATTACGCTCGATAATCTCTACCAGCTGTATCCAATGCTGTGGTGTGATATCGGAAGAGTCGATGGTTTGCTCAAACGCTTCTATCGAAATATCGGCATCGATGCGGTGCAACTCAGGAATATACTGAAGCAGCAACTCGATATTTACCGGCATCAGTGCGCCACTTCCTGCATCTTTTACCATGCCGATGGTGCCGCCGGTGTATATAACCAATACGCTGGGTTTGCTCATAGTTTAAATAAGGTTTGTGCGTTTTGGGTAGTGATGGAAGCAATTTCGTGACTGCCAATCATAAAAATGTTGCTCAGCTCGTCGGCAATATAGCGCAAATAAGCGCTTTCGTTGCGTTTTCCACGGTGCGGAACCGGTGCAAGATAGGGCGAATCGGTTTCTAAAATGAGTTTATCCAATCCTGTTTGCTTAACCACCGCGGGCAAGTCCGACTTTTTAAAGGTAATAACACCACCAATGCCTAAGTAAAATCCCATTTCGATTATTTCAGCAGCTTCTTCTATGTTTCCCGAAAAACAATGAAAAACGCCGGTGAGTCCTTTCGGCACGAATGGCTTTAGCACATCGATGCATTCGCGGGTAGCATTTCGGGAGTGGATGATGATGGGCAGCTTTTGATCAATGGCCCAGCTGCATTGAATGGCCAATGCTTCTCTCTGTAAATCGAAGGTCGATTTATCCCAATACAAATCAATGCCGCATTCGCCAATGGCCACAAAAGCATGGTTATTCATTTTTTCTTCGCAGAAGCGCAGTTCGGCCTCCATGGATTCGGGTTTTACCGAGCAGGGATGTAGGCCGTTTGCAGTCAGACATAAATCGGGATGCTGCCGCTGCAATTGCATCATGGCATCGAAAGTTTCCGAATCGATGGCCGGAAGGATTATCTGTTCAATGCCCTCCTTGCGTGCGCGCTCTATAACTGCATTGCGGTCGTTATCGAATTCAGCACTATACAAATGCGCATGGGTATCGATGAATTTCACGGTTCAAAGGTAAGCGATTGGTTTGTGCTATCCATTTTGACGTATAGAATTCGCGGGTTTTAGCTGAGATCTTTATATTCCCCTTTCGATGCTGTGGTTATACATTACCTCGCTGTGTTCCAAAATTCGCTTTTTTACCACCTGGTTTTTGAGTTGATCCCAATCTGTGAGTTCAACAGTCAGTCCTAGAATAGCGCTTATTTCCTGCTGCAGTAGATAAAAATTTTGAAAGTATACATCGTCGTTGTCTGGTAGAAACGTAACTACCAGTTCCAATACATCCGGAACTAGATGCGGATCGTATACAACTTCGCCGGTTGCATACAGCACAGAAACACTGCAGTCTCTGCATACACTTCGGATTTCCTGTATATGTCGAAAATAAAACATGCTGCAAAAATATATGCATTAACGAAAACACCGCAGTTATTTTTATTCCTTTGCGGAAATGCAAAACAATTTTCCGGCAATTCTGGTTAGCGGAGCAGCAGGCTTTATTGGTTCACATCTGAGCAAGGCTCTGGTTAAAAAAGGGTTTATGGTTATTGGTGTCGACGATTTGAGCAAAGGCGAGTTGTACAGGCTTGAGACGATTTCTTTAGAAGGAAATTTCAGGCTCATCAGGCGCAATATTTCAGAGATCAGTGAATTTCGCTTGGAGCAAATCGAATGCATTGTGCATCTGGCATCTTCTAAAATTCCCCGTTACAGTAGTGGATGGGAAGTAATTGATGCAAACCTGAAGAGCAATTTGGCTGTTTTAGATTTTTGTGTGCGCAACAAAATTCGTTTGCTATTTGCTTCAACAAGCGATGTATACGGTAAGAATTCAAACCCGCCTTTTACGGAACTGCACGATTGTGTTTTGGGTAGTCCCGAAAACAAACGCTGGACTTATGCTGCCAGTAAGCTGCACATGGAGCATGCTCTTTTTTCGGCTGAAAGGCAATTTGGCCTGCAGTTTCAGATAATGCGTTTCTTCGGTTGTTACGGTCCTGATATGGCCAAAGGTTGGTGGGGAGGCCCACAATCTGTTTTTATTGAGCAGGCGCTTTCGGGTAAGCCGTATGAAATTCATGGCGATGGCAAGCAGGTAAGATCCTATGTGTATATCGACGATTTGGTAGATGCGGTGGTTCGATTGGTAGAAAACACAGAATTAGAATCCGGCATTTGGAACATCTGCGATAGTCCGAATGCGGCAATCAGTGTGCTTGAATTAGCCAATTGTATTCAGGATATTATTCATCCTGGTGTACCCCCTCAATTTGAGTTTATTCCTTACAGTACATTTGGAGCGTACGAAGATGTTCGCTTTCGAAGCGGTACGGCCGCAAAGGCTGAGCGTTTATTGGGTTGGAAGGCAAAAACTAGTTTGAATGAGGGGCTCACAAATACAATTAAAACGATGCGAGGCGAATGAAAAATCTGAATTTATTCGAAAAAATTGTAGCCATGATAAATCAAAATAAAATAATCTCTATATTTGCGTCCCTAAAAATTAAAGCCTAAAACAAATCATGGCAAAGAAAGGAAATCGCGTTCAGGTAATTATGGAGTGCACTGAGCACAAAACCAGCGGCGTGCCGGGCACATCGCGTTACATTACAACAAAGAATAAAAAGAATACCTCTGAGCGTATGGAGTTGAAAAAATACAACCCTATTCTCAAGCGTGTTACTGTTCACAAAGAAATTAAATAACCCTTAAAACTGTTGCGTAATGGCAAAGAAAGTAGTTGCAACCCTAAAAACCGGTGCAGGTAAATCATTCACCAAAGTGATTAAAATGGTTAAGAGTTCTAAAACCGGAGCATACGTATACAAGGAAGAGGTTGTTCACAACGACCACGTGAAAGATTTCTTAAACGAGAAATAATACGTATTCACAACCTAAGATTTAAGCTTCTTCATCCACGAAGAGGCTTTTTTTATTTATTTGTATCAAATCAATTCGTCTATGGGATTTTTTAGTTTTTTCTCTCGCGAAAAGAAAGAAACGCTTGATCAGGGTTTAGCGAAAACCAAGGAGAATTTCTTTTCAAAAATCGCTAAGGTATTGCTTGGAAAATCGACCGTCGACGATGAGGTGCTCGATAATCTGGAGGAGATTCTTATTGGTGCCGATGTTGGCGTTGAGACAACACTTAAAATTGTAGCGCGCATTCAAGAACGTGTTGCTCGTGATAAATACATGGGGACCTCTCAATTGAACACGATACTGCGTGAGGAAATTACCGCGCTGCTCGAAGAAAATCGCAGCAACGATCAGCAGGATTTTTCGACGCCGTTCAATGATCGTCCGTATGTAATAATGGTTGTAGGGGTGAATGGTGTGGGCAAAACCACAACCATTGCTAAGCTCGCACATCAGTATAAGCTTGCCGGAAAATCGGTAGTATTGGGTGCAGCCGATACGTTTCGCGCTGCTGCCGTAGATCAGATTCGCATCTGGTCGGAGCGTGTGGGCGTGCCACTCGTTGAGCATGGCATGAACGCCGATCCGGCTGCCGTGGCATTTGATGCCCTCACAAAAGGGAAAAACGATCGAGCCGATGTCGTGATTATTGACACAGCAGGACGTTTGCACAACAAGGTAAACCTCATGAACGAGCTTTCGAAAATTAAGCGGGTGATGCAGAAAGTTGTACCCGATGCACCGCACGAAATTTTACTCGTTTTGGATGCATCAACCGGACAAAACGCAGTGGAGCAGTGTAGGCAATTTACACAAGCCACTGATGTAAACGCACTCGCGCTAACAAAACTTGACGGAACAGCAAAAGGCGGCGTTGTAATCGGCATTTCGGATCAATTTAAAATTCCGGTTAAATACATTGGTTTAGGTGAAAAAATGACTGATTTGCAGTTGTTTAATCGCAACGAGTTTGTAGATTCGCTTTTTAAGGAATAATGTACATGAAATACAGGATCGCATATCTTATTTATCTGCCGATCTTGTTCATTGTTGCATGCCGCAAAGCACAACCCGACGTTAATCCCAACAATAATCCCTTAGTATGGGAACAATGTGCAAAAGAACCACTGCATTTAGATTCCACAGCTTCTTTAGAGG
>JBKCFX010000238.1:0-2638 GCA_046303595.1 Bacteroidia bacterium | reverse complement strand
AAGCATACGACCCCGAAAAGCTAAAGCCCCCGAATCCGCTTGCATCTTCTACAGGCATACCTTGATAATACACCGTAACATCGGAAGCTTCGCCTGCGTTTAGCTGCTGCGAAAGTATAATGTGTAATTTACTTCCAACCTCATTGAACGTGAGCGGAATGCTTCCGAAAGGCTCTGTCTGACCTTGCATAACCGAATCGACAAGGAGACCTTCGAGATCGAGTGTGATGTTCGAAATACCATTGACCAATGCTTCAAAATCGACCGTGCAGGCGGCTTTGATTCCGGGTTGAGGCATTTCCGAAAAATCAAGGTTGATGGCATAGTGCCTAATATTAATGGAATCGCTGCGTGGATCGAGAGCTGCGGCATCGGCATCGCGCATGGTATCTCCCCTACCCGACTTACAGAAATTTTGAGCAGAAACACCATGAATCAGTAAGGTGTTTAACAAAAAGAGAATTGGAGCCACGAAACGCATAGTATTGTTTTATTGGATTCGCTAAATTTAAAGAAATTGATGAAAATAAAGTCTCTATTTATGCGTTCAGAAAAATGAATAAATTAACTTTGCAAAGCTTTTGGGGCCGTAATGGTTTCG
The DNA here is from genome assembly GCA_046303595.1 of Bacteroidia bacterium. GTDB lineage: Bacteria > Bacteroidota > Bacteroidia > M30B66 > M30B66 > CAMCXT01. Next base: position 2,037 of record JBKCFX010000238.1, on the reverse strand, counting down.
ACAGCAAGCGCATTGATGCGTAAGCATGCCGGGTGTTGCGAGGTTAACCCGAAAATACAATCCGCGCGCCTATAACTGGCGAAAACAACTACGCACTGGCTGCTTAATCCCGATAGGGATTTGGCCCGTTTATCCGATAGGGTAAACCCCAGTTGTCTACCGGGGAAGTTTTCTCAAGTCGTTCCCGACAAGGCATCGTAAAGTTTGAGATAGGTGCAGTGTTGCTCCGGCGCTGCATCGAAGTTTAAGGAGCTACGGAAATGGTTGGTTTGTTTTGGTCCTGCCGTTTCCCGACAAGTAATCCGGAAATAAGCATGTAGAAAGCGTATGAATACCTTGTTTGGACGCGGGTTCGACTCCCGCCGGCTCCACCTTAAGGGACAAACCCAGGTTTATGAGTTTGTCCCTTTTTTCGTTCTCGCCCTATTGTTTATTTACGTGGAATTAATTTCGCTAAAATAAAGTTCAAAAGACCAAACTTACTAACCTATTCTTGATTTTTTTTCGGATGAAGTGATTATCATTTTTGCGTGGCACAAAGATTTAGGATAATTATTTTCAATTAAATACAATAAATTTTAGCGCATTTGAATTGGTTCCATTCAATACTCTTGCGATGTATATTCCACCAGATAAATTCCTTATGGATACCGATTGATCATTTTCTTTGCTGGGCATTAAAGCATAAGTAGAAACAACTTTACCCGAAATATCCATAATTTCTAATAGTAAATTATCATAGCCCTCAACAAAACCTGAAAACGTTAAGCTTTCATTATTAGGGTTGTAAAATAGGGTTAAGGTCGATTCATTTTGAAGTGCCGGGCTGAGACCCGTACAAACCGCCACTAGCACGTCAATGGTATCTGATTGAGGACATGTTAAATCGCCTACCGTGTAATTACATGAAAAACAAACCGGCTTCGACAGGTATAAACAAGCCTGATGCAGTAATGAATGGATTGCCCGACCAAATGCCACCGGCAGGGGTTCCTTCAAAAACCAGTGGGCCTTGTAAATCAAGACATATATTCTGATTAACTCCCGCATCAATAACAGGCAAAGGCGTAACCGTTACTGTAGCCTGATCGGTTGTTGTGCAGGTGTTGACAGAAGTAATTGTTACCGTATAGGTTTGCGTGAAGGTCGGATTTGCGATTACAACGTCGCCGCTTGTGGCAGATAAACCTGTGGCCGGACTCCAGCTGTAGGAATATGGCGCGGTGCCTCCACTGCCGATTGCCGTTAGTGTAGCATTTTGACCCGCACAAATGGTTTCATCGGCCACCGTTACGCTCGGTAGTGCCAATACCGTTATTGCCTTGATGTCTGTTACTGTACAATTACCCGTACCAGCGCTATACGTTAGGGTAAACGATCCTACACTCGATGGTGTAAATACCCCACCCAATGTAACACCCATACCACTCCAGTCACCGCCTATAGGGCTGCCTGTTAAATTAATAGGCGCTGAGTTTAAACATACACTTTGGTCTGCACCTGCGTTGGCAGCTATGGGATTAGTTACGATGAGTACCACCTGATCGCTTGCCGTACAACCGTTTTGTGTAACTGTATATGTTAACGTTACCGTGCCCACACCACTCGGAGTAAACACGCCCCCAGATGTTACACCCGTTCCGCTCCAAGTACCCCCTGTTGGACTAAACCCCGTTAATGTGTATGGATTGGGAGTATTACACACATTGGCATCGGGACCTGCATTTACTGTTGGCAAGGGCGTAACCGTTACCGTAATCGAGCTGCTATCGGTACCGCACTCGTTGGTTATGCGCACCTTTATAGTATGCGTTCCGGCATTAAACACCTGAGGGGGAAAATCTACCGGTTCGGCAGGTGTTATCGTTTGCCAAGCACCACCGTTTATCTGCCATTGTTGAAGTGTTATCGTTTCCCCTCCATCATCGTAGGTAACCGATGGATCAACGGTATAAGGCGCACATCCGGGTGGAACAAAAGTTAAATTAACATCAGGAGGCGCAACAATAGTAAAATTATTGGTAGCCGTTGAAGTTT
>JBKCFX010000237.1:0-8697 GCA_046303595.1 Bacteroidia bacterium | reverse complement strand
GCCCGCGGCTACAAGGTGTACCGAACCGAAATTATTGGCGGAACGCCCGCACTTGTTTCGCCCCTCGTATTCTTTCAGAAAGGCAAGAAAAGTTACCAGTGGATTGATAGTTCGCTTTCGCTGAAGCCGGGTGCAACCTATCATTATGCCGTTGCAGGACAGGGAAAGGGCTATACCGAAAGCGAGTTTTCGGGCTTTTCGAGCATTCAGATTCCCGATACCGAAAAGCCACAAGCTCCGGCGGCGCCTTATCTAAATACGCTTGCTAATGGACATGTTTCAATAATTTGGAAATCCATTGGCGGCGATCAAACTACCCATTGCACATATAACGTCTACCGATGCGGGCAAAAAAACGGAGCCTATACACGCATAAATTCCGGATTGCTTTTCAATACCAACCAGTTTACCGATACACTGGCCTCTACCAGCGATAGTTTGTATTATGCTATTACGAGCGTAAATACCGGTGGTGTAGAAAGTGTGCGCAGCATGCCAACAGGTATTTTTGTGGATGAGGCGCTTCAAGCAATTCCGCTCCTAATTGTGAAACAGGGCGAAGGTGCTATTTTTCAGTGGCCCGGCGGAAATCCTCAAATTGTTGGTGTTGAGCTGGAATATATGGCCGATGGAGCCTCTACTGTTCAACAAATCAAAACAAGCGCATACAACAAAGAACAACTAACCCTTGAGCCGGCAAAGCCCGGCAGTTACAGAATAAGAGGTATTAATACGCAGGGACGTAAAACGCGTGAGGGCAACTGGGTTTCTTTCCCGTGAGGTGGATATCCCCCGAATGGGGTATTTATCCTCTTTTCAATACCTGTATTTTTGCTAAAAATTCTATCATGAAAAACAGCTACGCATTACTATTTTCTGTCATCCTTGCCTTTAACCTGACTGCACAGATAGCGTTTGACGCATCGCACATTCCAACTCCGGGTACGGTTCATAAATTCCGCGAGGGAGATGCAATGTCATTCCCAAGTGAATCTTCAGGAACAAATTGGAATTTTACAACTACCGCATCTTTGGCCAACGACTCGTCCATCTATACGTACAAATCCATTGCAGAAACACCCGAAGCACAATATTTCCCTGATGCCAATCTGGTAAAGGAGCGCATTTTATATAGCAATGAATTCGGCATGCCCCAATACATCGACACCTTATTATATTTTTATCGCTACGATGCAACAGGAATGTATTATCATGGACTTTGCGCTCCCGGACAAGAGCCTTACTATCCGTATGTTGGAGAATCAATCGAATTCCCCATGCCAATGCAGTCGGGCTCTGTTATTGTGCGCGATACGATGATAGATTCGTATTACAACAATGGTGTTGATTCGGTTTTTCAGCGCCGTTATGTAACACGCACTTTCAATGTTTTGGCAGAGGGCACATTAAATATCTTAGGTATTGCGCATGAGGTTTTGGCTATGACGATGGTGTATGAAAGCACCGACTCTACCTTTATCTATTCCGAATCCTTAGGCCAATGGCTGTTTGATTATAGCTCGCCATATTCTTCAGACAAGAATTATTTCTTCAGTCCGGGCTTGGGCACAGCCGTCTTAACGGGCGAATTTTACAACACAGAATTGACCGATTGGACGGTTTCGTTTATCACCAATGCACCAATATCAACCTCAATTGAAACGGACGAACACGTTGCGCCGAACGTTTACCCAAATCCAAGTCATGGAGCATTTCAAATTACCAATCTGGAGCCCGGAAAATTTCGTTGTCGCATTTTTGATACGGCAGGCCGAATTGTCTCAGAAGAAGAGGTAAATTCGATGTTCCATTCGACAACAACATTGCCTCGTGGCGAATATGTAATGTTGCTGGAGTCGGCTAATGGAAAAACGAGTTTTACACGTAAGTTACTCGTAAAATAAGAATCTGATGCATTCCGGTGGGTGCGTGGCAGCATGGAAGGATTTGTTACCTTTACGGCGCCAAATTAATCGCCATGTTTCTTCACAACCGCGTTAATGCTGAAGAGCTTAGGGAACGAATAAAAAACGACCCCACGCCCCGCACTACGCTGTCGTTTTACCGTTATGTAATTCTCGAAAATCCGCAGGAAACCCGCGATGAGCTTTATAAAGCCTGGTTCCCTTTAGGCGTGTTGGGTCGCATCTACATTGCCCGCGAAGGCGTGAACGCGCAGCTGAGTTTACCAACAGACCGCCTCAATGAATTCAGATCCTGGATTGATGGTTTCGGTCCTTTTAGCGGTGTGCCATTCAAAATAGCCGTTGAAGATGATGGGAAGTCGTTTTTTAAATTGGCCATAAAGGTGCGCAATAAGATTGTTGCCGACGGACTCAAGGATGACGCCTTCGATGTTACCAATGTGGGCAAGCATCTTTCGGCCGAAGAATTCAATGCAGCGATGAACGACCCCAACACCATCGTTGTAGATATGCGCAACCACTACGAGGCCGAAGTAGGTCGCTTCGAAAATGCCATTGTGCCCGATGTAGATACATTCCGCGAAGAGTTGCCTTGGGTAGTTGAACATTTGGCCGATAAAAAAGATAAAAAGGTATTGATGTATTGTACCGGCGGAATTCGCTGCGAAAAAGCATCGGCATACATGAGGCATCATGGCTTTCAGGATGTGAATCAGTTGCACGGCGGCATCATTGCCTATGCGCAGGAAATCAAAGCAAAAGGACTCGAGTCGAAATTCAAGGGCAAAAACTTTGTGTTCGACGACCGACTCGGCGAGCGCATCACCGACGACATCATCAGCAATTGCCACCAATGCGGCGCGCCCTGCGACCACCATACCAATTGCGACAACGTAGATTGCAATTTACTCTTCATTCAATGCGAGTCATGTACTGCACATTTTGCCAATTGCTGCAGCGAGGAATGCCACGAAATTGTGCTTCTTCCGGAGGAACAACAAAAAGAAATGCGCAAAGGGAAATCGCATCCCTACACCAATATGATTTACCGCAAGGGCCGCTTACGTCCGCACGGTAGCCAGCTTCAACACATGACCTTAAACAAAAAAAACACATGACATTCGACAACATACTCACCGCATCCGAAGGTGGAATTTTTACAATCACCATCAATCGCCCCGATAAGCTCAATGCCCTGAATCATAAAACCATCCAGGAAATTGGACTTGCCGTTCGCATCGCTAACGACGAGGCTGCTGTGCGCGGAATTATCATAACAGGCAGTGGCGAAAAAGCCTTTGCTGCCGGTGCCGACATCAGTGAGTTTGCCGATTTTAACCGACACGAAGCCGAAAAGCTGAGCCGCGATGGCAATGATGTATTTACCTCCATCGAACATTCTCCAAAACCCGTAATTGCGGCAGTAAATGGATTTGCACTTGGTGGCGGCTGCGAATTGGCCATGGCTTGCCACATGCGCATTGCCAGCGATAACGCACGTTTTGGGCAGCCCGAAGTAAACCTCGGTGTAACGCCCGGTTATGCCGGTACGCAGCGTTTGGTGCAACTTATTGGCAAAGGCAAGGCGCTCGAGTTTCTCATGACGGCCGATATGATTCCCGCTGCCGAAGCCTTGCATCTTGGCTTGGTAAATCATGTGGTGCCGCAAGCCGATTTGATGAATAAATCGCGCGAAATACTCGGTAAAATTGCTACCAAAGGTCCGCTGGCCATTGCTGCGGTAATTCGTTGCGTGAACAGTTATTTTGCTTACGACCAGGATGGTTTCGAAACCGAAATCCGCGAGTTTGCTGAATGCTTCGAAAGCAACGATTTTAAAGAAGGAACGCGTGCCTTTTTGGAAAAACGGAAAGCCGAATTTACCGGAAAATAAATTTTGAACCCACTCCGACAGCTTGCTTCACAAACGGCCATTTACGGCTTAAGTTCTATCGTAGGGCGACTGCTCAATTACCTTTTGGTGCCGCTGCATACCCGCGTTTTTAACCCTGGCGACTTTGGGGTAATTACCGAGATGTCTTCGTATGTGGCATTTTTGCTCATCGTATTGACATATGGCTTCGAAACCGCATTTTTTCGCTTTGCCCGCAATGAGGAAGATTCGGAAAAGGTTTATGCCACTGCATCGCTTTCATTGCTTTTAACTTCGCTGGTTTTTGTAGGGCTGTGTTTGGTGTTTTCGAATCCGCTGGCAAACGCAATCGACTATCCTTTACACCCCGAATATATCGTTTGGTTTGCGTTAATTCTGGCCACCGACGCCATCACGGCAATTCCGTTTGCACGATTGCGCCTCGAAAATAAAGCGCTGCAGTTTGCACTCATCCGACTACTCAATATTGGCATCAACATCGGACTCAATCTTTACTGGCTTTGGCTTTGTCCGTACCTCATCAAAACAGGGCAAATGCCTTCCTGGCTTAATGCTACATACAATCCGAGCATTGGCGTGGGCTATGTTTTTCTGGCCAATTTATTTGCCGGACTCGCTACTGTTTTAGTGTTGCTGCCGGGAATGATTCGCCGTTGGGGTCGGCCCAATTATACGCTGTGGAACAAAATGTTGAGCTATAGTTTGCCCTTGCTGGTAGGCGGATTGGCCGGAATTACCAACGAGATGTTTAGTCGCGTAAGTTTAAAATATCAGTTGCCGGCCGAAGTGGCCATGGAAGAGCTTGGTATTTTTGGAGCCTGTTATAAAGTGGCCATACTGATGACCATTTTTATTCAAACCTTTCGCTTTGCTGCCGAGCCCTTCTTTTTTTCGAGAGCCAAAGACAAGAACGCGCCCGAGCTGTATGCCACGGTGATGCATTGGTTTATCATCGCGTGCAGCGCTATTTATTTGGTGGTGATGTTGGGCATGCAATGGGTGCAGTTTTTTGTGGGACAAGAGTTTAGAGAAGGTCTTTCGGTGGTGCCAATACTACTGATGGCAAATTTGTTTCTTGGCGTTTTTTATAACCTCAGCATCTGGTTTAAACTCAACGATAAAACCGGCTTAGGCGCCTGGATGGCCATTGGCGGAGCACTGTTGACCATCTTTTTAAATGCGGTGCTTATTCCGCTTTATGGCTACGAAGGCGCATCGTGGGTAACATTTGCCGTTTATGCAAGCATGATGGTGGTATCGTATGTCTTGGGGCAGAAGTATTATCCCATTCCGTATAATTTACTGCGTTGCATTGGATATCCTTTACTGGCGGTGGGATTGGTTTATTTTTTTAAACAATTTTCGATGCATATTCCTGATGCAAATCCGGTAATTGCCTTATTTTGCCTAATGGCATTCCTTGCAATAGTATGGATGGTCGAGCTTCGTAAAAAATCGCTAATTTCGTCGCAAAACTGAGTTAAAATCACCCATGAAAATCAAGGTAATTAATCGCTCCGAAAATCCATTGCCCGAGTATGGAACTTTGCATGCGGCGGGGCTTGATTTGAGAGCCAATCTTAGTTTGCCGTTGGTCCTCGAGCCGCTTAAAAGAGCCTTGGTTCCGACAGGCTTGTTTTTGGAATTGCCCGTTGGATTTGAGGCGCAGGTTCGTCCGCGCTCGGGATTGGCTATAAAACATGGCATTACGGTGTTGAACAGTCCGGGTACCATTGATGCCGACTACCGCGGCGAAGTAATGGTTATTCTGGTGAATCTTTCAGACGAGGCATTCACCATAAACCACGGCGAGCGTATTGCCCAGCTCGTTTTGGCCAAACACGAACAAATTGAATGGGAGCCGGTGAATGAACTCGAAGAAACAGCGCGCGGAGCAGGCGGGTTTGGACATACCGGAAAATCATAAACGAACGAAACATGAGAATCATTATACCCATGGCCGGCATGGGGAAACGCATGCGGCCGCACACCTTAGTAACACCAAAGCCCTTGATAGAATTTGCGGGCAAACCCATGGTGCATCATATTGTTGAGGAGCTGGCGAAAACCTGCCATGAGCCCATCGAAGAAATCGCATTTATCATTGGGCGTTTTGGCGAGCAGGCCGAGAAAAGCCTGATTGCCGTTGCCGAAAAACTTGGTGCAAAAGGCAGCATTTACTATCAGGATGAACCGCTCGGAACCGCGCATGCCGTGCTTTGCGCCAAAGAATCATTGAAAGGAAAAGTAATTGTAGGATTTGCCGATACCCTGTTTAAAGGAAATTTTGAGCTCGACGAATCGATGGATTCTGTGATATGGGTGCAGCAAGTGGCCGATCCGCGAGCCTTTGGTGTAGTGAAATTGGATAGCGAAAACTTGATTACCGACTTTGTTGAAAAGCCGCAAGAATTTGTTTCAGACCTTGCCATCATCGGTATTTACTATTTCAAAGACGGCGAGAACCTCCGCAATGAGCTGCAGTATTTAATCGATAACGACTTGAAGGAAAAGGGCGAATTTCAGATTACCAATGCGCTCGAAAACATGCAGCGCAAAGGGCTGCGGTTTGCGCCCGGTAAAGTGGCCGAATGGCTCGATTGCGGCAATAAAAACGCCACGGTCGAAACACATTCACGCTGGTTGCAGCTCAATCCCGAGACCAATACCATTGGTGAAGGCGTGCATTCCGAAAATTCGGTGGTTGTTCAACCCTGCTTCATCGGAAACAACGTAAAGCTAAGCCATGCTGTTGTGGGCCCGAACGTTTCCATTGCCGATGGAACTAGCGTTATAAACAGCGTGGTGCAAAATTCCATCATCCAGAAAAATACAAGCATCCGAAACAGCGTTATAGACAATGCCATGATTGGAAGCCATGCCGAAATTCATTCTGCAAAGCAATCGTTCAGCCTTGGCGACTATTCAACACTAAAGAACGAATGATATTAACGCGCATAGGTATTGGGTTAATTGGATTTACCTTGTTGCTGTTTTCTTGTAAAACATCATCCAAAACGGCAAAACCAGACCAAGCGTCCCAGTCTGATTTATCAGAAAAGGAAGAACTCGATTTTGCTTATTTGTTTTTCGATGGCGAGAAGGAAAAGACTTTGGGCAACGACCCTCAGGCTGCATTGAAATTTAACCAGGCATTGCGCATTAATCCCCGAAGTGCAGCTACGCATTACGAGCTGAGCCAAATTTACCTTCGTACCGGGAATGCCGATTTGGCGGAGATAAGCGGCTTGCAGGCTGTAAAGTTCGATCCCGAAAATGTGTGGTACAAACTATCGCTTGCCAGTGTATATGAGCAGCGCGGTAAAAACGATAAGCTCCTACAATTGATGCAGGAGATTGTGAAAGCAGATGCCGAGAATTTCGATAACCAGTATTCGCTTGCCAGCGCATATGCCATGAATGGGAAATATGACGAGGCAATAAAAATCCTGGATAAACTCGAAAGTCAGTATGGCATCAACGATGAGTTTTCGAACCAGAAAAAGGCACTTTATCTTCAGATGAAAAAGCCTGAAAAGGCCATTGCTGAGGTTCGCAAACTTATGGAAGCTTTTCCGGAGGAAGTTTCGTACCGAGGAATGATTGCAGAGATTTACGAAGAAATGGGAAAAGATGACTTGGCGTTGGAGGAATACGAGGCATTGGTAAAAGCGGATCCTGATAACGCAGCGGTTTATTTTTCCTTGGCTGAGTTTTATCGCCGTAAAGGCGACAATGCCCGCTCGTTCGATGCTTTGAAAAAAGCCATGCAAAATCCGGAGGCCGAACTCGATTTAAAGTTGCAGGTATTGGGTTCGTATTATGTGTTGATGGAGCAATTCCCCGAACTGGGCGCGCAGGCAATCGAGCTTTGCACGCTGATGATTCAGGCCCATCCCGAATCGGCAAGAGCGCATGGCTCGTATGGCGAATTGTTGTTGCGCGAAGGAAAATCGACCGAAGCACTCGCCGAACTCGAAACATCGTTGCGGCTCGATAAATCGTCGTTTGGCATTTGGAATCAACTGTTGTTGGTGCTAAATGATGTCCGCAATTTTAAGCGGATGGAAGAAGTTGCGGCCGAAGCCATGGAACTTTTTCCGGGCTCGCCGGTGTTTTATTTGTACCACGGCATTGCTTCGATGCAGCTGAAAAATTATGAAAAAGCCATCGAATCGCTCGAAGCCGGCGCTACGCTTACGGTTTCCAACAATCCGCTTTCGGCGCAGTTTTATGCATCGTTGGGCGATTGTTACCATGCATTAAACCGCCATCAGAAAAGCGATGAAGCTTACGAAAAGGCGCTAACGTTCGACGCTTCGAACACCTATGTGATGAACAATTATGCCTATTACTTATCCTTGCGCAAAGAAAAACTCGACCGCGCATTAGAGTTGAGTACGCGCAGCAACGAGTTAAGCCAGGGAAGCGCATCGTTTCTCGATACAAAAGCCTGGATTTATTTCCAGCGCGCCGAGTACGATCAGGCTGCGATATGGATTGATAAAGCGCTCGAAGCCGGTGGAATGAAAAGTGCTACCATCGTTGAGCACAAGGGCGATATCTTGTGGAAACAAGGCAAAGCTTCGGATGCGCTTGATTTTTGGAAAAAGGCAAAAGAACTTGGAGGGTCAGACGAGGGATTGATGCGAAAAATAGAAACCGGACGCATGCCCAATGAATAACAATTTCAAGCTTCACATCTGGTGTATAAGCATTGTTTGCTTTACCTTTTTGGGGATGATTGGCTGCAAAACGCGTAAGGCCATTCCGGTTGTAACGAATGAAACGCCTGCTGTTCCTGCAATAAGCCTTTCCGACAGTCCCGACAGCCTGTTCACCGTTTTAAGAGAAAGCGAACTGCCGGCGACCTGGTTT